>CAIYTJ010000380.1 GCA_903929065.1 uncultured Bacteroidales bacterium
ATTCTGAGAGGCTGCCGATACCGGAGTATCGAAGGCGTCGAAGAGTGCGAATCCAAACTCGAAAGATCGCAACCGCGTTGCGGTGAATGTCTTGCGGCCGTATTTTTCCGTTCCTTCTTCCGGCGATATTCATATCGCCTGTCAGTCGGATCGAAAAAATCCAATCCACAATCCTATTCATCTATGCTTAAATTTTCAGTCGTGCATAGTATATCCAATATGCTTCACTCTGATAGTAAATTCAAGTCTTGAAACTAAAATCCGGAATTTTGCTGATAATAAATGAGCAACTGATAAATTGTAGCTGTGCAGTTTTGTTTAGTGCACCTGATTCCAATGGAGGGTTGACCTCTGTGTCAACCGTTTTCCGATCCCGGTTGCGATCCCGCACCTGCGGGACAACCATCCAGCCCGAGCCAGATCATTCTTGGATATTCCCTTTGAGCAGGGCGGTTTTGCCAAAACCGCCTCTTGAGCCAGTTTCGGCGAAACTGACATACTTGGCTTCCGGCTTTTATTTTTTAACTTGGATATTGGATATTCCTTGTTGGATATTGGTTATTGAATATTGTTCTCAGGTTTTAAGTTTTATTCTGACTCATGAATTCTAACTCCTGAATTCACTGTCTTTTGGGTTGCGGGCAAAGCCAGCCTTAATAAACACCGCAGAGTAATGGAATATGAATTTGGAATTATGTAATCGATAGTAAATGCGAAAAGGTATTAATGGGAATTAAAAGATTTGAAAAATTGGTGGTGGGGGGTGGATTCGAACCACCGAAGATAAAATCAGCAGATTTACAGTCTATCTTTTTGAACTTAAAAAAAATAATTGTACCTATTATGTACATATTATTTGACTTTTCATCATCTTTTTGCTATCTTTAAATATCACAATACATTTAAGACACTATAAAACAGGCTGGGAAAATGGCACGTACTTTAAAAGGCAGGTTATTTAAACGCGGAAAAGCTGGACATTTTTACTTGCAGTATTCTATCAATGGCGTTGAATTCAGACCAGCATTGAAAGATGAAAACGGCAAACCGATTACCGATGAGAAAAAAGCCATTAAAGCAAAAGATATTCTACTTGCGCCATACAAGGCCAAAAATGATGTACAGCGTAAAGAAATGGCCGTAGCCGCTCTTCACGGAGCGGAAGAGAAAGCCGCCGCTGCTGAGGCCATTGTTGAGAGCATTGAGAACCCGCCTTTGAAGATTGCCGATGCATGGGAATCTTACGTTGAAGCATTGAACCGGCCCCAAAGCGGCGAGCGGACTTTAAAAAACTATCAGGGCCATTTCAGCGCGTTTTGTGAATGGCTTAATACGCAGAAACAAAAGCCGGTTTATCTGAAAGACATTACGCCGGAACTTGCAAGCAAATTTGCTATTTCTCTAAACAAAGCTGGCGTATCGGCAAATACTTTCAATAAATATACTTCATTCCTGCGGCTATTTTTTAAGGTACTGGCAAAGCCGGGGCAGATCAGCAGTAACCCATTTCACGAAGACACTATAACCAGACGTGATTTAAAAACTCATTCCCGGCGTGAATTATCAATTGATGAACTTAAAAAGATATTGACCGAGGCAACCGGAGACATGGCTTTGCTGTTGGGGCTTGGAACATTTACCGGCTTGCGATTGGGTGACTGCTGCACATTGCGCTGGAATGAAATTGATTTAAAAAACCGCGTTATTAAACGCATTCCAAACAAAACCGCTACCAAAGGGGAGCCGGTATTGGTGGGCATTCCGGGGCCGCTGTATGAACGGCTTGCTGAGATACCAGAGGAAAAACGCACTGATTATATACTTCCGGAATATGCTAAGGCTTATCTGACAAAGAAAAAAGGCAGTGCTTATATTAGCAACCTGATTCAAGAATTCATTGAAAAGATAGGTATTCAGATACACCAGCCTGGCACCGGGATAACGTGGACACCAGACGAAAAGACAGGTGAGCTAAAAAGAACAGGAACCCGTGCCATTGTAGAGGTTGGCTTTCATTCGCTGAGACATACCTATGTTTCAATTCATGCGATGGGCGGAACGCCAGCCGCCGCCATTCAGGACATTGTAGGGCATTCTAACCCGGCGATGACTGCACATTACACTCATATAAACCCGGAAGCCGCCAGACGCTTTGCTGGTGCTCTGGAGGCTCCGTTTATGGATATTACGCCTATAGACCCGGAGCGCGAAACACTCCGGCAACTTGCAGATACATTACCAATTAAAACCATACGCGATTTTATAAAAAGCTTGGAGAAATAAGCAATGAAAAATGATGAAGCAGATGAAAAAACAAAACAGGGTTTACGAGACTTAAAAAAGCAAATGAAAAGACTATATGCCCCTATTGGAACTGTGGACAATTTGGAAGAGTTTATAAAATCCGGCGAAATGCTGACAATTCCCTTAGAACACGAAGTTGATTTTAATAATCCAGCAAATCCAGAGCCATTTAATTTACAAAAGTTTATTGAAAATGAAAAAATTAAAG
>CAIYTJ010000381.1 GCA_903929065.1 uncultured Bacteroidales bacterium
ACAATTTGTTGGTAAAAAGTATGTGGTACTTTTCTTTTATCCGGCCGATTTTACTTTTGTGTGTCCAACAGAATTAATTGCATTCGAAGAAAAAGCTGCTGAATTTGCCACACGCAACACGGTGCTTGTCGGAGCATCCACAGATTCAGGATTCTCACATTGGAAATGGTTGCAAACCCCGCAACACGATGGTGGAATTAAAGGAGTAAAATATCCTCTTGTAGCCGATCAAACCCTTCAAATCTCGAAAGCGTTTGATGTCCTAGCCGGTTCGGAAGAATTCGACGAAGAAGGAAACGAAACATTTGTGGGCGAACCTCAGGCTTACAGAGGGTTGTTTTTGATTGATAAAAGTGGAATTGTGCGCCATCAGGTGGTAAATGATATGCCGCTTGGACGTAATGTGGATGAAGTGCTTCGCATGATTGACGCATTGCAATTCAACGAAGAATACGGTGAAGTTTGTCCGGCTAACTGGAAAAAAGGTGATAAAGCGCTAAAGGCCACTCAGGAAGGAATCGCCAGTTATTTGTCATCGAAATAAAAGAAATTTGTTATAATTTTGCATTAAATCGTCGAATCATTGTTGGTTCGACGATTTTTTTTGTTTAACCTTTATAGAAAAGTATTAATAATTCAAATCGATTAACTATATTTGTTGCAAAATTTATCAGCAATTAAAAGATTAATGAAAAAGAGAAACATCGTCCTGTATTTATTCATTGTTATTCAACTTTCATTATTTAGTCAAAATCTGGAATGGAAAGCCGGATTGAATTATTTTTTCGATAACACCGAATATGCAAAATCAACCATTGCGAAAGACCAGACTATGACCGGAGTGCATTTTACTCCGCAAATAAGTGCTTCATTGGATTCAGTTCATTCCTTTTATGCAGGGGTCGATTTGTTGAAAACTGCAGGCTCTGAAAATATTATTGACATTGCACAGGCGATTGCATATTACCGGTTTCATACTCCGAAAGTCAGTTTTTATGCGGGTTCGTTTTTACGTGCTGATGTGCTTTCAAATTACTCCGATTTGTTTTTTCAGGATTCGATAAATTATTATCGTCCAACCATGCATGGCATTTTTTGGGAAGTTGGTAAGAAAAACTCATTTTTTAACTTGTGGCTCGACTGGACAGGTCATCAAACGGATGTAAATCGTGAAAGTTTTTTCGTCGGTGCTTCAGCACATAAAAAGGTTGGGAGCTTTTTTGGAGATTTCCAATCGTATATGTTCCATTATGCTGTTACCAGACCCGATATACAGAATTTAAGTGTTTGTGATAACCTGTTGGCTCATTTTTCAGTCGGAGTTGATTATTCCAATCAAACGGGTTTTGATACGTTGATGGTTGCAGTTGGTGTGCTCGCAGGAGCTGAACGAGACAGGGCATTGCCGGGTCCGCCCAGTGTGCCAATTGGAATGGTATTGCGACTGAATGCGGAATATATGGGATTTGGAACACAAAACATGATTTATGCAGGTAATCCACGCGATGTTTTGTATGGCAAATATAATTACGGGTTATATTGGAATAATCCGTTCCTTCGATCCAATTTTTACATGGAAAGTAAATGGTTTGTGGATGTAATAAGGAGTCAGTCAGTTAGCGGCAGAATTAGTATGAATCTCCAACTTTCGGAAGGAAAAATGATGTATGAACAGGTTTTTACGTTGAGAGCGACGTTGGATAGTTCCACAAAACCTTCAACCAAATCAAAACCTGCTTTTTTCTCAAAATGGTTTATGTAAATAAGTAAACGAATCAACGGATAAACTAATCAACTAAAACAGTATGTTAGTAAAAACTTTTGGTGCAGCAGTTCAGGGCATAAATGCCACAATAGTTACGATTGAAGTCAACGTAAGTCAGGGAATCCGGTTTTTGCATGTTGGATTGCCCGATAATGCCGTAAAAGAAAGTCACGAACGGATTGCTTCGGCATTGGATTATACCGGTCATAAATTTCCACGGAAGCAAATTGTAATTAATATGGCTCCTGCTGATATACGAAAAGAAGGTTCAGCCTATGATTTGCCATTGGCAATCGGAATCATGGCAGCCGATGAAAAAATAAATTCAGGAGAACTGGAAAAATATGTTATCATGGGCGAATTATCATTGGATGGCGGATTACAACCAATAAAAGGCGTGTTGCCCATTGCTATCAAAGCCCGCGAAGAAGGTTTTAAAGGTTTTATTCTCCCCAAACAAAATGCCCGTGAAGCAGCTGTAGTAAATAATTTGGATGTTTATGGCGTGGAAAGCATTACCGAAGTGATTGATTTTTTTGAAGGAAATTCAACGCTTGAGCCAACGATAGTCAACACCCGCGAAGAATTTTTCAGTAATCTGAATCATATTGAAATTAATTTTGCCGACGTAAAAGGCCAGGAAAACGTGAAACGTGCATTGGAAGTGGCTGCTGCCGGCGGACATAACATTATTATGGTTGGTCCTCCGGGAGCCGGAAAGTCGATGCTGGCTAAGCGCATTCCTACCATTTTACCGCCACTCACGCTTCATGAAGCCTTGGAAACGACCAAGATTCATTCCGTTGCCGGAAATATAGATAGTAATGCTTCGCTTATTTCACAACGGCCATTCCGAAGCCCACACCATACAATTTCTGACGTCGCCCTCGTTGGCGGAGGAACGTTTCCACAACCCGGTGAAATTTCGCTCGCCCACAACGGTGTACTTTTTTTGGATGAACTTCCTGAGTTCAAAAGAACTGTGTTGGAAGTTATGCGCCAACCTCTCGAAGACCGTAAAATCTGTATCTCACGCGCCAAGTTTGCCATTGAATATCCTGCCAGCTTCATGTTAGTGGCATCGATGAATCCTTGTCCTTGTGGTTATTATAATCATCCTGATCGTGATTGCGTTTGTGCTCCGGGTGTTGTGCAAAAATACCTGAGCCGGATTTCTGGTCCACTGCTCGACCGAATTGACATTCATATCGAAATTGTGCCTGTTCCGTTTGAAAAACTTTCGGAAATGAAGGATTCTGAAAATAGTGAAACCGTTCGTGAACGGGTTATCAAAGCCCGCCAAATTCAGGAACAGCGTTTTAAAGAGTTGGATGGAGTGTATTGCAATGCGCAAATGTCATCAAAACAAATGCGTACGTTTGCTCAAATTGACAAAGCCAGTTCAGAACTGTTGAAAAATGCCATGCAACGGCTTAATTTATCTGCCCGGGCATATGACCGAATTATCAAAGTTGCACGTACTATTGCCGATCTGGAAGATTCTGAACCAATTTTGTCAAATCATATTGCCGAAGCTATCAATTACCGGAATTTGGATAGAGAAGGGTGGGCAGGATGATTTCAGTGAACAGTTATCAGTAACAGATGATAGTTTTATCATCTCATCATCACATTATCTCATCATTTGATTTTTATTTTCCATAAAATTACCGTACTTTTGTACCCGAAAGGAATTCGACCCGCTTCCAGGGTTGTTTTTCTTTCTTTTTTCAAACATAAGAACATTTAGACGTTACAGGCGTTTAAATTTTCGATCATTAAATGGGGTGCCTTAATATTTCGGGCTGAGAT
>CAIYTJ010000382.1 GCA_903929065.1 uncultured Bacteroidales bacterium
AGGCAGTTGAGTTAGCAAAGGTAAGAGCCTCTGAATTATCAACTATAAGAAATTCTATTTCTAACAGTTATAACTGGTTCGTCAATTTATTTAATGAAACTGAAAAATTCTCAGATAAAAATCTGTATTCGGTAATTGATAGAATGGGAGATTGTTTGAATAAAAAATCTCAATTAGAAGAATGGATTGATTATCGCTACAATAGGGAAGAATGTATAAAAGCAGGTTTAAATGAATATATTGAGAAAATAGAACAACATTCAATAAAAGCAGATTTCATTACCCCAACTTACCTAAAACGTTTTTATAGATTATGGCTGGATGAAGTAACTATTAGATTCACTTCAGTAAATTCTTTTAGGCGAAAAGCACACGAAGAGAATATCCGGGAATTTAAAGAATTAGATAAAAGTCAACTAATTATAGCACGTTCAAGAGTTAAAGAGAGGTTGCTAAGCCGCCTTCCTGATTTTAATTCGGCAACTTCTTCAAGGGATGAAATAGGCATTTTAAAGAGAGAACTAAATAAACAGCGAAAATTACTTCCATTACGTAAATTGTTCAATGCAATTCCGAACTTATTGACATCACTCAAACCTTGTTTTATGATGTCACCGCTGTCTGTGAGTGTCTTCTTAGAAGCTCAGAGCTATGATTTTGATATAATTATTTTTGACGAAGCATCTCAGGTTTGCACCGAAGATGCAATAGGAGCAATTATGCGTGGTAAACAAGTTATTATTGTTGGAGACAACAAACAATTACCCCCAACAAATTTCTTTGCCTCTTCTTTGTCAGACAATGATTTCGATACTGATATCGATGATGATTCAGAAGATGATGGAGCTTATGAGTCAATACTTGATGAAGCTCTAGTCGTAATACCTGAAAGAAGTTTGCGCTGGCATTACAGAAGCCGTCATGAACATCTTATTGCTTTCTCAAATGCTAAAATTTATAATTATAATTTGGTAACCTTTCCTTCACACAACGAAAAGAAGGAAAATTTTGGAGTTGAATATGTTTATGTTTCAAATGGTGTTTATGACAGAGGTGGTAAAAAGAGCAATATTAACGAAGCTCATAAAGTTGCAGAGTTAGTTTTTGAACATTTCATAAAATACCCCAATAGGTCATTAGGTGTGGTTACATTTAGTGAAGCACAACAGTTTGCTATTGATACAGCTATTAGACAGAGGAGATTATTAGATGATAGTTTTGATAATTTTTTCACAGAAGAGAAAGATGAACCATTCTTTATAAAAAATTTAGAGAATGTTCAAGGTGATGAAAGAGATACAATCATTTTTAGTATAGGATACGCTAAAGATGCCAATGGCATAATGTATATGAACTTTGGTCCTTTGAGTAGAGAAGGTGGTTATCGAAGGTTAAATGTTGCAATTACAAGAGCAAAGTTTAATGTAAAACTTGTAGGTTCTATTCAACTCTCAGACATTGACCTTGAAAGGACAAATTCTGAAGGTGTAAAAATGTTGCGATCATATATTGATTTTGCAAAGAACGGTCCGTCTATTTTAGAGAACGAAATAAAAACTCCACTTACAATTGAGTTAGAATCTCCTTTTGAAGAATCTGTTTATGATTTTCTCACTTCAAAAGGTTTTAATATAGCAACTCAAGTTGGTTGTTCCGGTTTTAGAATCGACATGGCTGTGAGACACTCAATACAAAGTGGTGTATTTGTATTAGGAATTGAATGCGATGGTGCTACTTATCACTCCTCAAGAACTGCTCGTGAACGAGATAGACTAAGACAAACAATTTTAGAAGATATTGGTTGGAAAATTTATCGCATTTGGTCAACAGATTGGATTAAAGATCCTATTACAGAAGGAAATAAGCTAATTGAGGTTATTGAAAAGGCATTGAGTTCATTTAATGAACCATTATTAGACTTTGGCTCTCACAAACCTATTGAAATGAAGCAAACTATTGAGTTTGAACAATCAATTGAAGAACAAGTTACAGAAGTTAATGATGGAAATCTTGGGTTTGGATTTGCAATATACGAAGAAGCAGACATTAATAGTGTAGGGTTTGAAAACAATAATGATTTATTTATTATAAAGGTATTAAAATACATTATTAACACTGAACAGCCGATTCATTATGAGAATCTTTGCAAAAGAATTGCACCTCTTTTTGGTAACCAAAAAGCAACTTCAAAAATACGATATACGGTTGATTATTATTTGATAAATAATTTAAAAAACGAAATCATTAACGAAGATAATTTTTTAAGTTTAAAAACAATGGAAAGAATAATTGTAAAAATTCCAAAGTCTGATGATCAGGTTAGATCAATCAGTTATATCTCAAAAATGGAATTAGGAGAAGCTATGATTAGTATTGCAAATCAAAGTTATGGAATTAAGTCAGAAGACTTAATGATTGCGACAGCTCGTGCATTTGGTTTTAATCGTACTGGAGGAAATATAACACAAGCTATGCAAGAGGCTTATTTACATCTGAAAGAAACAGGTAGAATCATGGAGATTGATGATTGTAAAGTTGTTGTATTGTAAATCTACTAATTTCCTGAATTAAATTCTAAAATTTTAAAAGAGCGTTTTAACTGTTACTGGTAGAATTCAATTCATCGATTAAAGAAAATATTATTGCCAAATGCAATACTAGCAATAATTAGATTGGTTCTGCAAAATGATACAGATTTTTTAAAATTAAACTTAAAAGTCAGATTAATCTTTTAAATAAGAATACATGTATTTTTTCACTGCTCTTGACCCCAACTATCGTATAAAAGGCTCTCGTGACCCGCTTGGCTTTCAGTCATTGTGGGCAGCAGCAGGACATAGAGCAGTAAAGCATCTTTCCACAGTTTCATCAAATCTTCGTGATTTTATGATTCTTTGTTATGGGATTTATTTGTTTAACGATCGTGATCCAAAAGGATTCATGCCTTTCTTCCTGAAGTTTGAACAGATGTGTGCTTATGCCAGACTTATTCATAATAAGGAAAGAAGTTTTAATGGAACTGACTTTGTAAGCAAAAAGGCTGCAGAGGGTAAGTTTTATATATCGATGCGTGATACGATATTAACTAATCAGCGGGTGTACGGTGTTTATGGTAAATATATACGCCCGCTTCGGGATATGAAAATTACGAGTGATGAACGTTTTGCGAAGGTAATGGAGAATGCTTTGAGCAAAACGGATAAAACTGCATTAATGAATTTGCTTCAACCTTTGCTCGAAGGTAAAGAAACACGGCAAACATTAACAGCGGATGATTTAACGCCTGTGGCTGAATTGCTTCGCACGATAACCGAAGATGAAAGAGCATTGTATCGTGAGTACATTTTAAGGGTTCCAACCGATGAAAGTCACCCACAAAATAATTTGTATGATGTGGTTAATCAAAACAGGGAAATTGTAGAGCTTAATTTTCAACTTCACCCGATAATTCAATCTTTATTATCCCAACCTCAAACCAACGATGATCTTCGTCAGGCACTTATCAATATTGAAAACACAGACAAAGTGCTTCATCCACTAAACCTGATTTTTACACATTTGCTTAGTAAACCCAGATGGACTATTGATGAAATATTAAGTGAGTCGATCCTGAAAGAACTTCCTGGAAAAGTCGATCATATTTTTCTTGATGATACTATGATGCGTTTGAATGATATGTTGGGTATGCCAGCTATTGATTTGTGCAAGGAAATAATCAAACGCAATGGAGAAGTAAGTAAGAGTAGAGGTAATAAAGCATGGATTGAAGATGAAAAGAATACGTTTAAAATCTTGTATGGTGAAAATGGACGTAAAATAAGTGAGATAAATAACGAGAACAGTTATGAATTCCCATATTTTCTGAATAACTACCTCGGTCTGTTTAGACAAATTGAAATGAAATAATGGAACAACACGTCATCATAGAGAAACTCAAGGAAAGTATAAACAGTCGGAAAGTTATTGCGGCTGTATTTTATACCTTTAATTTTGATGCGCGTATGTTCGAAAACTATGTGCTGCCATCATTCCTGCCCAATGTCAATTTCACAGATATAGAAATTCAAAATACAATTTTATGGCGCAGGTATGCAAATGAATTGCCTCCTGTTACTGTATATTGCGACTTCCATGCTAAAAGCAATGAAGCTCCGACATTGGATTATGAGGTGAGAACTATCGACATTAAAAGTGTGAACGGCAAAAAAGCTTGTTTTCATCCTAAAAACAGTTTTATTTTACTCGATGATTGGTCTTTGTTGGTAATGACCGGTTCAAATAATCTGTCAGTTCATGGCTGGTGTACAAACACAGAGGGAGTCTCTGTATTTGAATTGAAAAGTGGGGAGCATTTTCCATATAGATTAAAATCGGAGATTCGCGATTTTTTAATTGGTATTCCCAAAATAAATGATATTTATTTGAGTGTGGCCGAATCGAGCGTATTGAATTTTCTGAATCAACGAAGACATACAGAACATACTGGCAAAAGGTTTTACAGTTCAATGTCATTAAATTTTGAAAGGTTGCTAATTGATTTAATGCTGGAAAATGGCAATAAACCGTTCTCACGTATTGAGCTAATATCACCATATTTTTCAACCAATGTTGACTTTGTCAAGAAATCCTTAGGCTATTCAGAAGATGGTTTTATTTACTGCTTAACCCCTTACAATGCAACCAATATAGCAGAAATTTCGGAAGTAACCTATACCGATTTTGAAAATGCAGGATTAATCTGGTCACGCATGTTGGAAACCACTAACGATAAGATATTCAGGTTTAATCACGCTAAAATTTACCGGTTTAAGGGTGAAGAAAATATGTTTACTATTGTCGGTTCTGCTAACTACACACAAGCAGGATGGAATGAGAGAAATCAAGGAAATATTGAAACTGCGGTTATTTACACTGAACCGGTAACTGATTGGGAAGACTGGCTGACAAGATACGTGAATCCGGAAATTCAATTTTCGGAAAGTGTATCAGACGAGATATCAACAGACGGAAGATATGATGTGCCGGACTTAAACTTCCAGTTAGATTGGCTAAATAAAAAATTGACATATCAGAACCTCAAGAAGAATTATAACAATAAGTATTTTTCAGGAACAATAATTCTTCCCGGAAAAAATCATGAGATTGGACAAGGGAAAAATGAAATTTTCCTGAATGATAAACA
>CAIYTJ010000383.1 GCA_903929065.1 uncultured Bacteroidales bacterium
CCTTACAAGCAGAGGGTCGGGGGTTCGAATCCCTCAACGCCCACAAAAAAGAGGTTTTACTGCAAAGTAGAACCTCTTTTTTTGTTTTCCAAAAAGAAAAACACATAAACAATTCGTTATCAATCATAGTTACATTTTTTCTGTTTACTTTTGCATAACAAGTTGTGACTTTTAATTTCAACCAAAACATGAAAAAAATCTTCATTATATTCGGATTATTTATACTGAATTTATTAGCTTTTTCGCAAAATCAATTAGATAATTTCATCAAAAATCCATTGTTGGAAAATGCTAATATCAGCCTGCTTGTCAAAGATTTAAATACGAATCAAACACTTTATCAATTTAGTTCTAAAAATTCAGTCACTCCGGCTTCAACCATGAAATTGGTAACAACAGCCACTGCATTGGAAATGCTTGGACCTGACTTTTGTTATAAAACCACACTTGCAATTGATGGGAATATAACCAAAGACAGCGTTTTACTGGGGAACTTATACATTCATGGTAGTGGCGATCCAACATTAGGATCTGAAAAAACAGGCGATATAGATTTTTTGTCGAAATGGATTCAGGCTGTAAAGGTAGCCGGAATCAATAAAATTACCGGGCAAATTATCGCGGACGCCGGCATATTTGATGACGAAGGTGTAAATCCGCACTGGACGTGGGAAGATATTGGTAATTATTATGCAGCAGGTGCTTATGGAATTGCTTATCTGGATAATACTTGCAAAGTTATTTTGCGTTCAGGAAAAGATGATACAACCCCGGAAATTCTACGCACAATGCCTGAAATTAAAAATTTGTCTTTTGAGAATTACCTGAAAAGCACAAAGATCAATTATGACAGTGCCTATTTTTATGGTGCACCACATTCAGACCATCGAATTATCCGTGGAGAAATTCCGGCAAATAAAACCGAATTTACCGTGAAATGTGACATTCCAAATCCTGGCTTATTACTTGCCGAACATTTTCAATCGAAATTAATTCAAGCTGGCATTTCTGTTAATCAAAAACCGACGGATATAATTCCGTTTTATTACAATTCGAAAGTGATTTACACACACTTATCACCAACTCTAAGCCAAATCATTACCGAAACAAACATTCACAGTAATAATCTTTATGCTGAACAGATTTTTCGGTATTTAGGATTTTCAGGTAAATCAACATCCAATCAAGCCATTAAAAATATAAAATTGTTCTGGAAATCAAAAGGACTGCCGGTGGAAGAATTATTTCAACTCGATGGTTGCGGACTTTCACCTTCCGATGCCGTATCAGCTGAATTTTTGGTTGATTTGCTGATATTTATGAATAGAAGTCCGAATAAAGATGTATTTCTCAATTCATTACCGGTTGCCGGTGAAAGCGGAACTCTTTCCAATTTCCTCAAAAACACGGAATTAAGAGGAAAAGTTCATGCGAAAAGCGGAACTATTACCCGTGTAAAATCCTATGCCGGATATTTGGAGGAAAACAACAAGAAACTGGTTTTTGCTTTGTTGGTAAACAATGCCAATGGTGGTTCGAAAGAAGTAACCCGAAAAATAGAGGAATTTTTACTGGAAATTTCAAAATGAAAAACGTAGAATTTATTAAACAAACTTCTTCAACCAACGCTTTGCTTTGGAAAATACTGCATGAAAAATCGTTGTCGGAAGGAAAAGTGGTTTATACTGATTTTCAGTCTTCCGGAAAGGGACAGATTGGTAATTCATGGGAATCGGAAGCCGGTAAAAACCTGCTTTTTAGCATGGTGCTTTACCCTCAACAAATTCCGCCAGATCAACTTTTTCTAATCTCTCAACTTGTAAGTGTTGCCATTAAAAATGTTTTAGATCGATCCTGCGATAATATTTCCATCAAATGGCCGAATGACATTTACTGGAATGATAAAAAACTGGCAGGAATTCTGATTGAAAACTCGCTTCAGGGAAATAAAATAAAAGCAGTGGTAATTGGAATTGGGTTAAATGTGAATCAACAGAAATTTTTCAGTGATGCACCAAATCCGGTTTCGTTGAAGCAAATTTCCGGCAAATCATTGAACCGAAAGCATCTGCTAAATGAAATTTGTCAGAATATCCTAGATTTATATGCCACTTTAGACTTTGAAAGAATCAGGAATAAATATGCCGAATCTTTATATCGAAAAGATGGTTTTCATAGTTACAGCACTGAAAATGAAACTTTTCAGGCTAAAATTTCTGATATTCATCCGGATGGACAACTTGAATTGGAAACTGAATCAGGCGAACAAAAATATTTTTACTTCAAAGAAGTTCAGTTCATTTAACTTCTTCGTAATCAACATATTCTCCTTCAGTTTTATCAAATATTTTTGACTTATTGATGGGTTGTTCGAAGTCTTGTGGTTGAGAATTTTGTGATGAGTTATTGCGTTTTCCAAAACTAAAAATGGAACGTATGAATCCAAATACAGTCGAGATTACCATCAAAACAATAACCAAGACAAAAATGAGTATGAATAATAAGAAACCTAACATAATAAAATTTATGATTGATGATTTTAGATTTACGATTGCAGATTTATGATTGACAGCGAATTAATATTCAATAGAAGTCTCAAAACACAATCTGAAATCAAAAATCAAAAAACAAAAATTAAAATACTGCTTTGGCAACACGTTTTACACTTTGAGTTGCCATCATGCTGTAGAAATGAATACTTGGAACGCCGTGTTTAATCAGATCGTTCGCTTGCTTTGTACACCACTCCACACCTACTTCAACTGCTTCGGCATCGGTCTTGCATTTTCTCAATTCTGACGCAAATTCTTCGGGAATTTCAGTACTGAAAATCTTTGGCAAAACGGTCAATTGATTAGCAAGAGTAATGGGTTTAATACCCGGAATTATTGGTACATTTATTCCAATTGCCTTGCATCTTTCCACAAAATCGTAATATTTCAGGTTATCGAAAAACATCTGTGTAACAAGATATTCAGCACCGGCATCCACTTTTTGTTTTGCATAAAACAAATCCGATTCCATATTTGGTGCTTCTTCATGCTTTTCCGGATAACAAGCCATTCCGTATGAAAATGGCGTTATTGGCGATTTCATCTTCGATCCATCCAAAAACAAGCCCTGATTGAAATTGTTTACCTGAACCTGTAAGTCGGTGGCATTTCTGTGTCCGGTTGGTGAAAATTCCCGCTCATGTTTGGCTTTATCACCACGAAGCAGAAGCAAGTCCGTTATTCCCAAAAACTGAAGGTCAATCAGCGCATATTCTGTTTCTTCGGGAGTAAATCCGCTGCAAATTACATGAGGAACAACTGCAATTTTATATTTATTTTGAATGGCAGCGGCAATGGCAACAGTTCCCGGACGATGGCGTTCAGCAACCTGTTCAAAAAGTCCCTGTCCGTTTTCTTTAAACACCAATTCGCTGCGGTGAGTGGTTATATTGATATATTTTGGATCAAACTCGCGTAATGTATCGATGGTTTTGTAAACCGTTTCAATACCATTTCCCTTAAGCGGCGGCAATAATTCGAATGAAAAAGCAGTC
>CAIYTJ010000384.1 GCA_903929065.1 uncultured Bacteroidales bacterium
TATAGCCATTGTTTCACTTATTATTTAGAGTACAACTCAACGATTAATTGTTCTTTGATATTTTCAGGAATATCTTCGCGTTCCGGAATGTGCAGGTAAGTTCCCGACAAGCTGGCTGCGTTATATTCAATCCATGGGTATTTGCTGTGATTAAAACCATTCAACGAAGCTGAAATAACTTCCATTGATTTGTTTTTTTCGCGAACTGCAATTACCTGACCGGCACGAACATGATAAGAAGCAATGTTCACCACTTTACCATCAACGGTAATGTGTTTGTGACTTACTAACTGACGGGCACCTGAGCGGGTAGGAGCAAATCCCAAACGGAATACGATGTTATCCAAACGCGATTCCAATAATTGCAACAATACTTCACCGGTAACACCTTTGGTGCGTTGGGCTTTTTCATACAGGTTGCGGAATTGTTTTTCCAACACTCCGTACGTGTATTTTGCTTTTTGTTTTTCGCGCAACTGAATACCGTATTCAGATGTTTTTTTACGACGTCCCTGACCGTGTTGTCCCGGTGGATAATTTTTCTTAGCCAACACTTTGTCTGGTCCGAAAATAGCTTCCCCGAATTTACGGGCTATTCTTGACTTTGGTCCAATATATCTTGCCATTTAATTTTAATTTTAAAATTGATTTTTAGGTTTGCAAATTGTCTTTATTCAGGTTATTGATTCTGCCGCGACTGCTGAGAGGTTTTTGTTCTGCAATCATTCATCAATAATCCGGTAAATCCGGCGTGCAAAGCCTGTGTTATTTAATCATCAAATTCAGAGCTTCTGAACTTTCAAACTTTCAAACTGATTATACTCTACGACGTTTTGGAGGACGACAACCGTTGTGTGGAAGTGGAGTTACGTCAATAATTTCCGTTACTTCAATGCCAGCACCGTGTACGGTACGTATAGCTGATTCACGTCCGTTACCCGGACCTTTTACATAGGCTTTTACTTTTTTCAAGCCTAAATCAAATGCAACTTTTGAACAATCCTGAGCAGCCATTTGAGCAGCATAAGGTGTGTTTTTCTTTGAGCCACGGAATCCCATCTTACCGGCTGATGACCAGGAAATAACCTGTCCGTCACCGTTAGTAAGTGTAACAATAATGTTGTTGAAAGAAGAGTGTACGTGCAATTGACCTACTCCATCTACTTTAACGACTCTTTTCTTGGCTGCAACTGTTTTCTTTGCCATATTATTTTGATAAATTATTTAGCTTTTCTAAAATTCGCTAACAGTTAAACCTTATTTAGTTGCTTTTTTCTTGTTAGCAACTGTTTTCTTTTTACCTTTACGTGTACGAGCGTTATTCTTCGTACTTTGTCCTCTCAACGGCAGACCGATACGGTGACGTACTCCACGGTAGCAACCAATATCCATCAAACGTTTGATGTTTAGTTGTACTTCCGAACGAAGATCGCCTTCCACTTTAAAACCGGCACCAATGATTTCGCGGATTTTAGCTGCTTGGTCGTCAGTCCAATCCTTTACCTTAATGTCGACATCGACACCGGCGGATTCTAAAATCTTTTTTGCATTACTGCGACCTATTCCGTAGATATAAGTCAATCCAACTTCCCCACGTTTGTTCTGGGGTAAATCTACTCCGACAATTCTTATAGCCATAAACTATTTTTTCTTAAAAATAAATTAATTACCCCTGACGTTGTTTAAACTTAGGATTTTTTTTGTTGATTACATACAAGCGGCCTTTCCGGCGAACGATTTTGCAATCGTCAGTGCGCTTTTTTACAGATGCTCTTACTTTCATAATGAAAATATTTATTGTTTGTTTTCTAATTTCCTTTTCCAAGTCCCCTTAAGGGGATTTAGGGGTCATTTGTATCTAAATGAAATTCTTCCTTTTGACAAATCGTATGGTGACATTTCGACTTTCACTTTATCACCCGGTAAAATTTTGATATAATGCATGCGCATTTTGCCGGATATATGAGCCGTAATAACGTGACCGTTTTCCAACTCTACACGAAACATGGCATTGGATAATGCTTCGATTATCTTTCCATCTTGTTCAATTGCTGTTTGCTTGGCCATTTTTTAAATTTACGATTTACGATTTAATAATTTACAATTGGTAGTAGCTTTCTTGTATTACTACCGACTTAAAACTACCTACTCATAACTATTTAAATTGCTTTGTTACCTAAAACCTGTTCTATATATTCAAAACTGGATAAAATATCAGCTTTACCACGGCGAATAGCTATCGAATGTTCAAAATGGGCTGACGGTTTACGATCCAAAGTCCGCGTTGTCCATCCATCTCTTTCAAACACCAGATTGCGTGTGCCCATATTAATCATTGGTTCAATGGCAATGGTCATGCCCGATTTGAGCATTATTCCGTTTCCTTTGCGACCATAATTTGGAACTTCGGGTGCTTCGTGCAAACTGCGTCCAACGCCATGTCCAATCATTTCACGAACCACGGAATATCCGCGTTCTTCGCAATAAGACTGAATTGCATTTCCCACATCGCCTAAGCGCCTTCCTTCCTGGGCCATCTCAATACCTTTGTAAAGAGATTCTTTTGTTGTGCGTAATAAATCTACAATTTCAGGTTTTACGTTTCCTACACAAAAAGTGTAAGCCGAATCACCATGAAAACCATTTATTAATGCACCACAATCTACCGACACCACATCTCCATCTTCTAAAATAACTTTGTCGGATGGGATTCCGTGTACAACCTGCTCATTTACCGAAGTACAAATTGATTTAGGAAATCCGCTATAATTCAAAAAATTAGGAACGGCACCATGATCTCTGATAAATTCATCGGCTATTTTATCTAATTGCAACGTGGTTACCCCCGGTGCAATTATTTTTGCAAGTTCAGCTAACGTTTTAGCCACTATTTGATTACTGATACGAAGCAATTCAATTTCTTCGTCAGATTTCAAAAATATCATTATATTTAATTTTTAGTAGGCCGAAGCTCCACCGGTACGTCCTTTAATACGTCCCGATTTCAACAATCCGTCATAGTGACGCATCAACAAGTGACTTTCGATTTGTTGCAGTGTATCCAATACAACACCCACCAAAATCAACAGGGATGTTCCTCCAAAGAATGCAGCAAATGCCTGATTGATTCCCATGATTCTTGCAAAGGCCGGCATAATAGCTACGATTGCTAAGAAAATAGAACCCGGCAACGTAATACGCGACATAATAAGGTCTAAATACTCAGAAGTACGTTTTCCTGGTTTAATTCCCGGAATAAATCCATTATTACGTTTCATCTCTTCAGCCATTTGAGTCGGATTAATCGTGATAGCAGTATAAAAATAGGTAAATACCACAATCATTAATCCAAATACAAAGTTGTACCAGAATCCTGAATTATCCATGAATGCACCTACAAATCCACGCATTGCTTCAGATTTTGAAAATCCAACCAACGTGATAGGAATAAACATAATTGCCTGAGCAAAAATGATCGGCATTACACCTGCAGCATTTATCTTTAATGGAATATACTGACGTACGCCGCCATATTGTTTGTTACCAACCACACGTTTTGCATATTGTACCGGAATCTTGCGGGTTCCCTGAACCAACATGATAGAAGCAGCAATTACAATCAACAGGAAGATAAGTTCACCAAGAAACATAACCAAACCACCACCTGCATCGCCTAAGCGTGAAGCGAATTCTTTGATAATAGCTCCGGGGAAACGGGCAATGATACCTACCAGAATGATAAATGAAATACCGTTACCGATACCTTTATCAGTGATACGCTCACCAAGCCACATTACAAACATACTACCACCACATAAAATCAGTGTAGAAGAAATAGTGAACCACCAGCTGTTTGGCATTGCTGAGCCTGCCTGAGCCATTTGTACACTAAGATTTACCAGATACGATGGACCTTGTAATAACAGGATTCCAACGGTTAGGTAACGTGTAAACTGATTCATTTTACGACGACCACTTTCACCTTCACGTTGCATTTTTTGGAAATAAGGTACGGCAATTGTCAGCAACTGAATAACAATCGATGCCGAAATATACGGCATGATTCCCAGTGCGAACACCGATGCATTGTGAAAAGCACCACCCGAAAACATATCCAGCAAAGCAAGTAAACCACCTTGTGTTTGTGATTTTAATGCAGTCAAAGAAGCTGGGTCAATACCCGGAAGTACGATAAAAGATCCGAAACGATAAATCAATACAAACAAAATGGTTGTAAGCAATCGGGTGCGGAGATCTTCGATCTTCCAGATATTTTGAATTGTTTCTATGAGTTTCTTCATGGTGATTAAAGTTTTACTACTGTTCCACCTGCGGCAACAATTGCTTCTTCTGCCGATTTAGAAAATCCGTTTGCTTCAACATCAATTTTTACAGTCAAAACGCCTTTGCCTAAAATCTTAGCCAACGCTGTTTTTGACAGGTAACCTGCTTCTCTCAATTCAACCAAACCGATCTTAGTCAGTTTTTTTGTTTCGGCAAGAATTTGCAATGTATCAAGGTTGATAGCTTTATATTCAACACGATTCACGTTTTTGAAACCAAATTTAGGCAAACGACGTTGAATAGGCATCTGACCTCCTTCAAAACCGATTTTTTTGGAATATCCTGAACGTGATTTTTGTCCTTTGTGTCCTTGAGTAGAAGTTCCGCCTAATCCTGAACCGGTACCACGACCGATTCTTTTTCTGGTAAAAGTAGAACCTGCTGCTGGGGATAAATTACTTAAATTCATATCTTATTTTTTAAAGAGTCTAAGATTAATATTATTTGATCACTTCAACCAAGTGTTTCACTTTATTCACCATTCCCAGAATTTGTGGAGTAGCTTCGTGTTCAACTACGGCTTGCATTTTTTTCAAACCTAATGCTTCCAATGTCAGTTTCTGAGTTTTTGGAGATTTGATTTTACTGCGAACTTGTTTAATTTTTATTGTTGCCATAATGTTGTAGATTTATCCGTTAAACACTGTATCAAGAGAAACACCTCTGTTTTGAGCTACCATGTGAGCATCACGCAATTCGCCTAATGCAACGATGGTTGCTTTTACCAAGTTGTGAGGATTCGATGAACCTTTTGATTTTGCCAAAACGTCAGTAATTCCAACACTTTCGAGTACTGCACGCATAGCACCACCTGCTTTCACTCCGGTACCGTGTGAGGCTGGACTGATAAATACCTGGGCACCACCAAATTTTGAAACTTGTGCGTGAGGAATAGTTCCGTTTAAAACAGGCACTTTAATCAGGTTTTTCTTTGCAGCTTCAGTTCCTTTAGCAATAGCTGCAGTTACTTCACCGGCTTTACCAAGTCCCCAACCTACAATACCATCTTCATTTCCAACTACAACAATTGCTGAAAAGCTGAATGTACGTCCCCCTTTTGTAACTTTGGTTACACGGTTAACGGCTACCAATCTGTCTTTCAATTCCAAATCGTTGGTCGATTTTACTTTATTCATATTTGTTGCCATACTTGATTAAAATTTAAGACCAGCTTCGCGAGCAGCGTCAGCTAATTGTTTAACTCTACCATGATATAAATAACCGTTACGGTCGAATACCACTTCTGTAATTCCGGCTTCTTTAGCAACTTTAGCTACCAATGCGCCTACTTTAGCAGCTTGTTCAATTTTAGTTACTTTTTCTTTCAAACCAGCTGAAGATGCTGCTGCAAGAGTTACACCGTTTACGTCGTCAATTAATTGAGCGTAAATCTGAGTATTACTTCTGAACACAGTCATGCGTGGTTTTTGGGCAGTTCCGCTCACTCTGTGGCGGATATGTGCTTTTATTCTTGTTCTTCTTTCTAAATTTGTTGACATAATTTCACAAGTTTACGTAAATTATTTACCGGCAGATTTACCTGCTTTGCGGCGAAGTATTTCACCCTGGAATTTAACACCTTTTCCTTTGTAAGGTTCCGGTTTACGGAACGAACGGATTTTTGCACAAACCTGACCAATCAATTGTTTGTCGCAACTTTCCAGAATTACAATCGGATTCTGGTTACGTTCACTCTTGGTTTCGATTTTGATTTCAGCTGGCAAACTCATAAAGATATTGTGAGTATAACCTAACGCGAATTCTAATACCTGACCCTGGTTAGATACACGGTATCCAACACCAACTAATTCCATGGTTTTTTTGTAACCTTCTGAAACACCAACTATCATATTTGCAATCAACGAACGGTACAAGCCGTGGAATGCACGATTTTGTTTTTCGTCATCCGGACGTGTAACGGTACAAACGCCGTCAGCTACAGTTACGGTGATATTTGGATTAATTTGTTGAGTCAATACTCCTTTTGGTCCTTTTACAGTAACCAATGTGTCCTGCACAGTGATTGTTACACCTGCCGGAACGCTAATGGGTTGTTTTCCTATTCTTGACATTCTTCTTTCCTCCTATTAATAAA
>CAIYTJ010000385.1 GCA_903929065.1 uncultured Bacteroidales bacterium
AAAACTCATGATTTTAGTTATATAATTTTATTTGCTGTATATGGGGTTGATTCAATTCTTACCATAGTTCACCGGATAATATTAAAAGAGAATATATTTGAACCACACAGAAAACATCTTTTCCAGTTAATGGCAAATGAATTGAAAATGCCCCATTTATTGGTTTCAGCAATATATGTGCTTGTTCAAATTTTAATTTTAATTGGATATTTTTGTGTGGAATACAAATTTATCTATTTGACTGTCGTTTTATTATTACTTTCAACTCTTTATTTGATTGTAAAGAAACGACATTATCATTTGCATAATCAATCCAACGTATTAGAGCTTGATTAATGTCAATTTTATTTTTAATTTTTTTGCTTTAAACGGAATGTATAAATCGAATCTGAAAGTAAATTTACTCATTGTTTTTTTAGTCGGTTTAATTTTCTGGAGCTGTAATCCTCCTGCAGACTCACCATATCAACCCATTAGTTTTATAAAAAAATCACCAATGCCCGGAAATGGTCGGTCATCAGCCGTTGCCTTTGCAATTGATGGAAAAGGTTATATTGCATTAGGACGAGATTCTGTACACAACCCACTGAATGATTGCTGGGAATATGATCCCATTCAGGAAAAATGGAATCAGAAAACTTCATTTCCCGGTGTTGCCAGAGTGAAAGCAGTCGCAGCTGTTGTAAATGGTAAAGCTTATGTAGGATTGGGATATAATCCGGAAATTGGAGTTTATACTGATACAATTGCTTATTTGAGAGACTTCTGGATGTTTGATCCAACAACAAATAATTGGACTCAAAAAACAAATTTTCCAAATGCAGAATGTGATGGAACTATTTGTTTTCAGTTTGGAGATGAAATTTATGTTGGTTCGGGTTTTGATGGGTATCGTTTCGGTCGTAAATTTTGGAAATATAACCCAGTTGAGAATTCCTGGAAATTGTTATCTTCATTTCCTGGAATAGCAAGAGTGTGCGCTGTTGCTTGTACAAATGGTAATCATGTGTATTTTGGTACCGGTTACAATACATATAATGAGAATGACTGGTGGGAGTATTTTCCTGCAAATGATACGTGGAAACCATTAAAATCAATGCCTGATAATGGCCGGGAAAATGGATTGTCTTTCAGTATTGATAATCGCTTTTTTGTATCAACCGGTCGACAGTTTGGAGGCAATTTAACCGGAGGAAATGTGAAATCAGATATTATGGAATATGATGCGATTCGAAACGTATGGTATGAAAGGGGAAATATTCCTAATGGAAAAAGGGAAAATGCCATTACTTTCGTAATCGATGGTAAAGGTTATATTGGTTTTGGCGAAAATGAAACAAAAGTTTTGAATGATTTATGGAGTTTTGAACCCTGATTTAAATGTACGATTTATGGATTTGCGATTTACTATTGGGGTGTTAAGAGTCAGAGAATTAAGAAAGTATTTATTTGTCATAATAGTACTTTCTTTTTCCTGTTTGGTTCATGCACAGAAAGATTCAATCAATTATGATGTGACAATTTCTGGTTTAACTTCAACAGGCACACAATCTCCATTCTGGCTACATAGTCGACAATATGGATTATACTCATCGGAACTACAAAGTGCTGATTTATTGATTGGAATTCAAAAGAAAATGGTGAAAAAATCTAATCTTTTTGATTATGGGTTTAAAGCCGATTTATTACTTCAGACTGACAATTTACATACTAATTTCTATTTTCATGAAATCTATGCTAAAGCTAGATTGCTTGTCTTTGATTTTGTAATTGGTTCGCGTGAAGAACAATTTGGTAATCAGGATTCAACTTTGTCATGCGGAGGATTTCTCTTTTCGATGAATGCACGGCCAATGCCCAAAATTACCATCGGGATTGAACATTTTATACCAATTCCATTTACCTGGGGTTATGCTGAAATCAAAGGTGCAATATCCCATGGTTGGTTTATTGATAATATTTATTCCACGAATGAATTACTACATCACAAATATGCATACTTAAAATTAGGTGGTAAATTACCTGTTCATATTCAATATGGAATTGATCATGTGGCAGAATGGGGTGGAAGTGTTCCCGGACTCGGGAATCAACCAACTGGTTTAAAGGACTATTTTGCCATTTTTTTGGCTCGTCAAGGCGGATCGGATGCCGCCAGAAGCGATCAAATCAACACGTTGGGAAATCATATAATTTCTCAGAGTTTACGACTGGATTTTGATATTTCTGATTTTAAAATTGTTGGATATTGGCAAAATATCTCCGAAGATGGACCTATTCGATTTATTGGTTTTACAATGAATGCTCCTGACGGGCTTTGGGGTATTTCAGTTCGGAATAAGAATTTCCCTTTTATAAAGGGTTTTGTTTATGAGTATCTAAACACAACTGATCAGTCCGGAGCTTATCATGATAAAGATGGAATTGTTTATGGTGGTAATGATAGCTACTTTTCACACGGCATTTACCAAACTGGCTGGAGTTATTATTCCAACACAATCGGTACTCCTTTTATTTTTCCGCAAGTAAAAGTTATAGGACAAAACAGATATTCAACTAATGATAGGGTTCAGGTACATCATGTTGGA
>CAIYTJ010000386.1 GCA_903929065.1 uncultured Bacteroidales bacterium
AAAATTTTTTTTTGTTTTTAGCGGGTTTTAATTTTCTGATTTTTTATCATACATATGATACAAGAATCGTAGGGATATTCTCTTGTATCATAGCCATAATACCCTATTTAAAGCTGATTTCTGAGTCCTTTTATTTAAAAATGGAGTTTATCTGGGAAAAGAATTTCTTCCTTTTATATTACGGCTTTGCAATATTTTTTGGACTTTTTCACATGTCTAATTTTGTCAACTTAACATTTGCACACTTTCTACTTTTCCCTTTGATTGTATTCAATCAGATTGCCATGGGACTTATTTTAGGTTACGTTAGGGTTACTTATTTAAACGGATTCATTTTAGGAGTTATTATCCATATTTTAATCAATCTTCCTTTTATTTTGATTCCACATCTCTAACTACCTATTAACTCAATATTTTAAAAAGAAAAAGTAATAATAATATTACCATGCAAAAGAAATTCTTTCCGAACACAAAAATTCAGACTGTCTTATTGATCTTAATCGGGTTTATCCTTGGATCACCATTTGCAATTTCTTCCCTAATGTATGAGGAAGATGTTGACAAAGCTATTTGGGGTTTTCCCATGACAAAGGCTTTATTGTTTTCATATCTGGCAATTATTCTCATCGCCTGGTATATAAACAAAAAAAGGAAGCTCAGTGCTGATCTTGATTTTAGATTGACAAAACTGCACATGCTACCATTAATTTTGGTCGTATTATTTTCCTTTCAGTTAGGTTTGAACTTGCCTTTTCAAAAGGTTTGCAATAACGTGTTTAGTTTGGATACACACATCTTCTCCACTGAATTACTCTTTATTTTGATTACAATTCTGATAATGCCAGTTTTGGAGGAAATTTTATTCAGAGGATTTATTTTAAAAGGGATACTTTCTACCTATTCACCAAAAAGGGCGATTATTTTCTCAGCTGCAATTTTTGGCGTTATTAATCTGCAATACTCCATGATTCCGGGCGCCGTTTGTTTTGGCTTGTTGTTCGGGTACATCTATTATAAAACCAATAGCCTGGGCTTGACCATCCTTCTGCATGCCGCAACCAATCTGTTTGGCATCCTTGCCTCCTATCTGAACCATCATTTTGGGAACCCAAATTTACATACAATCACCGATCTTTACGGAGACTATTCTATCCTGTTGATTGTGATATTAATCGTTACCTTCGCTGTTTCTTTTTGGTATTTGTTCAAGAATGAGAGTAAATTTAATTTGGATTGAACCTATTTTTGTTAATGAATTCATATAAAGCCGATGAATAACAAGAATGAAATTGTCAAAGTATTTTCAGGAGATCTATACCAGGCCACCATGGTCAAGGATATTCTGGAAGCCAATGGCATACAGGCCTTTGTTGAAAATAAACTGATGTCGGTTATTGAACCATGGATCGTTAGCCCCGGAGGGATTGCTCCCGTGAACGTCAAGATTTTTGGTTCGGATTATACCAAGGCACAAGAGTTGATTGCTGCTTTTACGAAAGGGGAATGAATATTTTTTAGAAGGTAAAACCTTATTTTCTCAGGAAACCTTAGTAGAAATAATTGAACAAGAGCACCTTACCTTATTACCTTATTTCAAACTGATCGTCCTCTGGTAAAATCTGATAAACCTGTCATATTCTTCTGCAAAACTGAATTTCTGATGGTGTTTGGGCTGGTTTAAAATATATCGGCAAACCTTGTCCACATCCGATTTTGATACTGAAAAGGCAGAACAGCTATCCTGCCATTTAAATGGTCCCTGAACCAGGTGATTTTCATGAATAAATTTCTCCGAACCATTTGCAACAATATTGGCAAGCAAGCATTCGGAAATCTCAGGAGTACGGGATACTAAAAAATGCTTGTGCTCAGGATTAGCATAAATGGAATAGATCCGGCAATCATTATTTCTGCAAATCCCTGAGACATACTTTTCGATCCTTTTCCTGTTCACCTCAGCAATCACGGGCATACGAAATACCGTAGTGAATATAAAATGGGTATACAGATTGTTGTACTCAACTTTCATAATAAGGGAATAAGGTTGTTTTAATCTTAATTCTCTGTTTCTA
>CAIYTJ010000387.1 GCA_903929065.1 uncultured Bacteroidales bacterium
AAAAAATATTATTAAATAGCAATTCGGATTAAATTGATTAAAATGCGTACAATAATTATAATTGCAGATTACTAATAATTCTACTTTTGTGTCTGAATAATCAATATAAACTAATTGAAGAAATCATGAAAATCAAATCAAATTTTAAATCAGAGCAAAAGAAAGGCTCATTTTGGAGACTGACATTGTTTTGTCTAATGACAATTTGTTCGATAGGCCAGGTGTTTGCCCAATCGCAACAAATTTCCGGAACAATTGTAGACAAAAATGGTGAAACAATGATTGGAGTTAGCGTCAGCGTTAAAGGTTCAATTTCGGGAACAATTTCCGATGTTAACGGAAACTTCACTATTAAAGTTAATAGTCCGAAAGATATCCTGCAAATAAGTTACATTGGATATATCAATCAGACATTAGTCGTCGGAAATCAAAAGACATTGAAAGTTGTAATGATTGAAAAATCCAAAGACCTGGATGAAGTTATCGTTGTTGGTTATGGTACTCAGAAGAAATCTGACATTACCGGTTCAGTTGTATCAGTCAAAGCCGACGATATGAATTCAATTCCAACTTCCAGTATTGCGGAAATGCTTCGTGGACAAGCTGCAGGGGTTTTTGTAACACAAAATTCTTCTCGTCCGGGTGGTGGTTCAGACATTCTGATTCGTGGAGGAAAATCGTTGTCAGGCGGTAATGGTCCATTATATATCGTTGATGGAGTCCCTTTGTTAAATGTAGATGACTACAATTCACAGGATTTTGAATCGGTTGAAATCTTGAAAGATGCCTCATCTGAAGCTATTTATGGTGCAAGAGCAGCAAATGGGGTCATACTCATTACAACTAAGCGTGGAAAAGAAAATAAAACTACCGTTGATTTTTCATCGTATGTTGCTCAACAATCGGTAAGTAAAAATTTCAGTTTTTATAACGGGGATGAGTGGGTGCAGTTAAAACGTGAAGCCAACCGTGGTTTTATTGTAAATCCAGATGGTTCGATTACAGCTGATTATCTGGGTGGCAATCCTGTAAACGGAGTTTATCCGGGCGATGCTTCGCTTTTTGGAAATGCCTATTCAAATCTCACTGATAAAATATACACGGATTGGGAAAGTCTGGGAATAAAACCTGCATTGCAGCAGAAATACGATTTAAGCGTCCGGGCAGGTGATCAAAATACAAAACTTTCAGTATCAATGGGATATTTTAGTCAGAAAGGAATGATAGCACCTGCCGATTATCAAAGGGCGAACTTTCGTTTTAATGTGGATCATAAAATCACTAAAAACCTATCTATTAGCTTAAATTCAAATTACACCTACTCAAACCGTGATGTGGAAGATGATACGTTTAATAAATTTCTGACAGAACCACCTTTGTATAATCCGTATGATGCTAGTGGAAATCTAGTACCGGTACTCGAAGATTCTAAATACAATCCTCTTTGGAATAATGCCAATCATTTTGACAATACAGTGAAAAACAATTTTGTGTTGAATGGTATTGTAGAGTGGG
>CAIYTJ010000388.1 GCA_903929065.1 uncultured Bacteroidales bacterium
ATGAAAATCAATCCGAAGAAAAAATTAAGGTCGTTACTTCACTTTACAATAAATTGGGTGTAAAGGCAATTTGCGAAGACAAGATGCTTGATTTTTATACAAAGGCAGTCGCAAATCTTAAAAAAGTGGATATTTTCGAAAATAATAAGCAAGAATTGAGAAAAATAGCTGAAAAGTTGATGGTTAGAATAGATTAATTTTTTACCTTTGTGGGCAGATTGAATTTTCAATTTCCTAATTCCCAATTTTCAATTGAGACTAAATTTTTCGATTGTAAATTGTAAATTGTAAATTAATATGCCGTACCGAAGATTACCCAACACTGACCAGGCCCGTTTGCGGGCATTACGCACGGCCATCCAACAGTCGGACAAGCAAAGTTACGGAGAACAGGTTGTTGCTTATAAAGTAATTCACGAAGCCAAAACTTACCTGAGCGGTTTTGAAAAGCAATTGATTCAATACCAACAAACGCTTGAAAGTCAGGTTACTGCCAATAAACGTTACCAGCAAATTGTGCACAATGCACGCCTTTATATTTCACATTTCATACAGGTTTTCAATCTTTCAGTTATTCGTGGAGATATAAAAAAGGAGCATAAGCTTTTTTACCAGCTTGACCCAAATGTTCATATTGTTCCGGATTTAAGCACTGAAGCGGCACTGATAAATTGGGGAAAATGTGTAATAGATGGTGAAAATGAAAGACTTAGAAACGGCGGCTTACCGATTTACAATCCAACAATTGCCAAAGTAAAAGTGCATTATGAAGTTTTTAAAGAATATAAATCCACTCAAAAAATCCATCAAAATACCACCAACCGCAATTGGGAAGATTTGGTTGGTCTTCGCGAAAAAGGCGATGAAATTATTTTGGAAATTTGGAATCAGGTAGAAGCAAAGTATAAGGATGAAAAACCATATACTCGATTAATGAAATGCAAAGCATATGGATTGGTGTATTACTATCGGAAAAACGAAAAAGAACTTTCAAAAGCAGATGATTTGGTAGAACTATAAAAAAAGAGGCAGAAGCCTTTTTTTTTATTCAACTATATGTGAAGGAGTTATTATTTTATCCATTATTTTGTCAAATCTGCGTGCAGGAACAGAATCCAACAATTGCAAATCGAAACCCACACCAATTTTCAAGGTTTTATTTCTTCTGAAATACCGGTCATAAAAACCTTTTCCACGCCCAAGTCGATTTTTTTTCAAATCAAATGCTACCCCCGGAACGATTGCCAAATCAACTTTTCCTGTATAAGTTTCCGGTAAATCAGGTTCATAAATCCCCAATGCATGCTGCACCATTTTTACATTTTGGCCATATACTTTTAATTTCAGGTTGTCTCCTTTAATTGCAGGCAAAACCAGAATTTTTTCATTTGACCATTTTTGAATGAAAGATTGTGTAGGAAGTTCATCGCCAGTGGACCAATAGATTAGTATTGTTTTAGCCGATTTAAACTCGTCCATAGATTCTATTTTAGCAAAAACTATTTCTGCTTCTTTCTCTTTTTCCTCCAGACTAAGACTATCTTTTAAGTGACGAATTTCGAAACGGAGATGTTTTTTTTCTTCGTCAATTCTTAAAGACTTAGCATAAAATGGTAATATTAATTTCAAGAGATCTTCATTCATGATTTAACACAAATAGATTTAGTAAGTTGGTCATAATCATACAAAAATAGGTAATGGTTTATAAAACAACTAATTATTTAATCATTTTAGCTCTGTAAAGAAAATAATTTAAAATTTTGTTGTTAATTCAATTAAATATGTTTATTTTTGAACTTTAAAGTTAATCAGATGTGATTGGAGTTTTAAAATAAGCAAGTAATTATGAGAAAATTAGTTATTCTATTTTTAATAAATTCATTTTCAGCCTTTTGCTTTTCTCAAATTTCTAATACTCTTCCAGGATCAAGTGCTATTGCAGGAACTTCTGTTTCAGATTCTCGCAACTGGTCTGCATTTAACAATCCTGCTATGCTGGGTTATATTGATAAATCCGAAATCGGTCTTCAATATAATAACCAGTATTTAATTCCGGAACTTTCCACTAAAAGTGTTCATTTCGGCTTGCCATCAAACTTGCTGAATACAGGGCTCTCATTCTCCCATTTTGGCTATTCGCGTTATCATGAAATGATACTCGGAGTCGGTTTTGCCCGAAACTTCTCCGACAAATTCGCTCTGGGTGTGCAGTTTAATTATTATTCGGCATTTTTCAATGCCACAAATTCCTATCGCGGAGCACTATTGCCTCAAATAGGATTATCTGTGAAATTCTCACCAAACTTTAACATTGGATTCAATACCTTTAATCCATTTCAATCCAATATTCCTACAGAATTTGTCATAAAAAGACTTCCTTCAGTTTTTAGTTTGGGCTCTGAATACTTTTTCTCTCCGGAATTGGTTTGGAGAACGCAAATTGATAAGGAAGTGAGCAGCAATTATCGCTTCGCCACCGGATTTGAATATCAGATGTTACAGAATTTCAAGGTCAAACTTGGCGCTTATGGTTCTGATTATTTGGTTTCATGCTTTGGATTGGGTTTCAAAACAGGATCATTCCTTATTGATTTGAATTGTGATTTGCATCCGTTGCTCGGCGTAAATACATTGGCAGCAATAAAATATCGCTTTTAATTATGAAGAGGATAATATTCTGCATAATTCTACTGTTTTTATCGTGTGTAGTTAATGCACAAGATGTTGTGACTACGACCGAACAGCTAATCGCCGATATTTTTGAACAATACACTGCTGAAAGCGAAGAAACCATTGATTATGAATCGTTTTACGACGATTTAATGTTTTGTGCACAAAATCCGATTAATTTAAACCAAACCAATCGGGAGGAATTGGAAAAATTGCAGTTTTTGTCGGAAATTCAGGTGGAAAATATCCTTTCGTACGTTTATGAATCCGGTTCGATGCAAACGATTTATGAACTGCAGCTCGTCGAAGGACTGGATATGACTGATATCCGACGCATGTTGCCGTTTGTCAGAATTGGCGAAAGCGATGATTCGAAAAAGAAAATTTACTGGAAAGATTTGGTAAAATATGGCAAAAATGAGTTGCTTTTTCGGCTCGATAAAGGCCTGGAAACCAAGGAAGGTTACCAGTTTTTACCAAATGAAGATGTAAATATGCCACCAACACTAGCTAATTATTTGGGAAACGAACTTTATAACTCGCTGAAATACAGGTTTCATTTCAAAGACCGCATCCAATTTGGATTTTCGGCTGAAAAAGATGCCGGCGAACAGTTTTGGGGAAATCAGAACAAAGGTTATGATTTTTATTCGTTTCATGCACAGTTCAATAATTTCGGAAAATTCAAAACCATTGTCTTGGGCGATTTTCGGGCAAATTTTGGACAAGGACTGGTGCTTCATACCGAATTTGGCATGGGAAAATCGTCGTATGTGTTGAATGTTACGCCACGAAGTTCAGGGTTAAAAAAATACAGCTCAACTGATGAATATAACTTTTTTCGTGGAGGAGGAGCGACCTTTAAACTTGGGAAACTGGATTTGACTGCCTTTTATTCCAATAAAATGATCGATGGTGATACGGTGAACGGCACTTTCCCGACGATTATTAAAACCGGTTATCACCGTACGTTGGACGAACTTTCTAAAAAACAAACTGTGAATCAGCAAATTATCGGAGGAAACCTGACTTATACCAATATGAATCTACAAATCGGTTTCACGGCAGTTCATACTTCGCTGGATAACAAATTGGTTCCTGACAAATCCGTTTACAATTATTTCTATTTTTCAGGCAGTAAGCAAACTACCGGCGGCATATTTTACCGCTATCGGTGGAAAAAACTCAACTTGTTTGGCGAAACCGCCGTGACTGATAAGGGTTCGTTGGCAACGCTAAACGGTTGCTATTTTAATCCGGTTTCACAGGTTTCGCTGGTAGTTTTGCAGCGGTATTATTCGCCGGAATATGACACGTTTTATGCTTCTTCGTTTTCGGCAACTTCCCGGATAAACAATGAATCTGGCATTTATCTCGGGGCTGAAGTTCGTCCATTTCGTCGGTGGAAGTTTGCTGCTTATGCCGATAATTACCGTTTTCCGTGGCCGAAATATGGAATAGACGCGCCTTCAGACGGCCACGATTATTTGTTTCAAGCTGATTTTACAGCAAAGCGAAATCTGACCATGTATTGGCGGTTAAAATACGAAGAAAATCAAACCAATCTGTCAGGCTCCACGGCGACCATGCCGGAAATTGTACCTCAGAAAAAAACTTCGTTGCGTTACCAGCTGGTTTATTCGTATTTAAATTTTAGTTTTAAAAATGTACTGGAAGGAAATTTGGTACGAATTGCCTATGCTGACTGGACTTACGGCGTAATTGCCTCGCAGGATGTGAGTTATGAATTTCCGAAAATTCCACTTAAAATAGATTTTAGAATGCAGTTTTTCGATGCTCAAAACTACCTGAACCGCTTTTATTCTTACGAGAAAGATGTTTTGTACGCTTTTTCCATCCCAATGTATTACGGTCTTGGAAGCCGGTATTACCTCAATTTACAATATGATGTCACTAAAAAATTATCCGTATGGTTTAAAATTGCCCAAACCGTTTATGCCGACGATCGCGAAACACTTAGTAGCGGCAATGAAACCATTTCCGGAAACCGAAAAACAGATATGAGATTGTTGGTGAAGTGGGAATTTTAAAAAGAACACACTTTCAATCTGACAAAAATCGTTCTTAAAATCTAAAAATTCAATCCGAAACACCCCAAAAAATGATATTTTTAGTGTACAATCTGACAAGATATCAATTATTTACAAAAAACTGCCATCTCTACATTGCAATTTTGGAATATTGCTTTATCTTTGTACCGTTTTTCAGCCCGAAGACGTTTGCCTCCAGCCGATAACCACTACAATATTTGTCAAAAATGGAATTATTAGAAAAAATTATGGCGAAAGCCAAAGCCAATCCGCAACGTATCGTGTTGCCGGAAGGCACTGAAATCCGCACATTGAAGGCGGCCGACATTATTTTGAAAGAAAAGGCGGCAAAATTGATTCTTATCGGCAACGAAAATGAAATAAAGAAACTTGCAGCTGAAAATAATCTGACTTACATTTCCGAAGCGAAGATTGTAGACCCGGAAACCAATCCAAAGATGGCTGAATACGCCAATTTGCTTTTCGAAATCCGTAAAAGCAAAGGAATGACTTTGGAAGAAGCAACAAAACAGGCGAAAGATCCGTTGTACCTTGGTTGTTTGATGATAAAAAATGGCGATGCGGATGGCGAACTTGCCGGAGCACAAAATACAACCGGAAACGTACTTCGTCCGGCATTCCAGATTGTAAAAACTGTTCCGGGAATTAGTGTGGTTTCAGGAGCTATTTTGATGTTTACACCGGCAACTCAATACGGTGAAAATGGTTTGTTGGTATTTGCTGATTGTGCTGTAAATCCAAATCCAACAGCTTCAGAATTGGCTGAAATAGCCGTAAGCACAGCTAATACAGCCCGGGTTATTGCCGGTTTTGAACCACGCGTTGCGATGTTGAGTTTCTCGTCAAAAGGAAGTGCTAAACACGAACTGGTTGACAAAGTGGTGGAAGCAACCCGAATTGCGAAAGAAATGGCTCCGGATCTGATGATTGATGGCGAATTACAAGCTGATGCAGCTCTGGTTCCGGCAATCGGACAAAGCAAAGCGCCCGGAAGTAAAATTGCCGGACATGCCAATGTATTGGTTTTTCCGGATTTGCAATCGGGAAATATCGGTTACAAAATGGTTGAACGTTTCTCAGGAGCGCAGGCTGTCGGACCAATTTTACAGGGAATGGCAGCACCTATTAACGACCTTTCACGGGGATGTTCGGTGGATGATATTGTGCGAATGATTACTATTACAGCCAATCAGGCAATGAAATAATACAGCAGTAAACAGTAAGCGGTAAACGGTAAGCATCTGGCACCGAATACTTACCGCTTGCTGCTTACTGTTTACCGCTAAAAACAAAATATATGGCAGAAGAAATTATTGAAGCGATAGAACGCTACGGACTCAGCAAACGCAACCGGAAACGGACTCTCTTTTCGCGCATTGGTGTGGTGGGATGTGGAAAAGAAGGAAGTGTGATTGCAACTACAGCCGCTCTGAATGGTATGGAAGTGGTATTTCTGGAAATTAATGAAGAAGGAATTGAAAATGCTTACAAACGCATTGAAGAAAAACTGGATAAGAAGATCTCCAACTGGGGTTTGACGAGCAACGAAAAGAAAGTTGTGTTGGGAAAAATCACAGGAACCACAACTTACGAAGATTTTAAAGGATGTGATTTCGTGATTGAAGCTATCCGTTACCACGACAATACCGGTGTTCGCCGCATTGCACAGCGCAAAGAGGTTTTCGTAGAGCTTGAACGGGTTTTGTCACCGACAGCCATTATTGCTTCGAATGTATCCACCGTGATTGTAACCGATCTGGCCTCGGAACTTGAGCATACCGAACGCTGTATCGGTTTGCACTTTCTTTCGAACGTGCCGGACTCACAAATTATTGAAATCGTTCCGGGTCTGAACACTTCCGAAGAAACGTACGAAAAAGTATGTATGTTTGCCAAACTGATTAAACACGATTATATTCCGGTAATGGAATCGTCGGGTTTGGTAAGTATCCGTTTGTTTTTGATACAGCTGAATGAAGCGTGCGGCATTTTGATGGAAGGCATTTCGAGTGTGGAAGATATTGACCGCGTGTTGACAGTCGGATTCGGACACCGCCAGGGTGTTTTCCGTACTGCCGACCAGATGGGAATCGAAAAAATAGTCCGGTTGCTTGAAAACCTGTGGGACGAATACGGAAGCCTGAAATACAAACCATCACCGATTTTGCTTCGACTTTTCCGTGCTAAACATTTTGGAATAAGCACAAACAGGGGTTTTTATACCTACGATGATTTTGGAAATATAATCAAATAAGGAGGAACTAAAACATGAATATATTAGTATTGAACTGCGGAAGTTCGTCCGTGAAATATAAATTGCTCGACATGGTGAGCAAAGAGGAACTGGGAGCCGGTGGTGTTGAAAAGATCGGGATGAAAGGTTCGTTTCTGAAACATGTTCGCCGCGACGGTCAGAAAGTGATTCTGAAAGGCGAAATCCTGGAACATCAGATTGCCATTGAATACATTCTTGGCGTGCTGACGAGCCAGAAACATGGCGCCATCGAATCATTGGACGAAATCAGTGCTGTTGGTCACCGTGTAGTTCACGGAGGCGAGAAATTCAATTCCAGCGTGTTGATTACCGAAGAAGTGATTCAAAAAATAGTGGAATGTATTGATATTGCACCGTTGCACAATCCGCCCAATCTGGCCGGAATTTATGCCATCAACGAATTGTTGCCGAATGTTCCGCAGGTGGCGGTTTTCGATACCGCTTTCCACCAAACTATGCCCGATTATGCTTACATGTACGGCATTCCGTATTCGTTGTATACCAAATACGGCATTCGTCGGTATGGTTTCCACGGAACGAGCCACCGGTATGTTTCCAAACGTGCCAGTGAGTTTTTGGGACTTGATTTCGAAAAAACAAAGATGATTACCGCACATATAGGCAACGGAGCTTCTGTTTGTGCCGTGAAAAACGGTAAATCGGTGGACACTTCCATGGGTTTCACGCCAGTGGAAGGATTGATGATGGGAACACGTTCGGGCGATATCGACCTGGGTGTGGTAACTTTCCTGATGGAAAAAGAAATGATTGGTTCGGCTTCGGTTTCGACGTTGTTCAACAAACACAGCGGTGTGTTGGGCGTTTCCGGGATATCTTCGGATATGCGTGATATTGAAAATGCTGTTGCCGAAGGAAATGAACGGGCGCGACTGGCTTTGGATATGTACGAATACCGCATCAAAAAATACATTGGTTCTTATGCAGCTGCGTTGGAAGGCGTGGATGTGCTGGTGTTTACCGGCGGTGTGGGTGAAAATCAAACCGGAACACGCCAAAAAGTCTGCGACAGTCTGGCATTTATGGGTGTGAAAATCGACGCGGAACTGAACAGGGTTTCCCGTGGAAAAGAAGTGTTATTGAGCACTCCGGATTCAACCGTGAAAGTGGTGGTGATACCAACCGACGAGGAATTCATGATTGCCAAAGATACATTGGAAATTGTAGAAACGAAATAGATTTTGATTTGATTTTGATAAACAAAACGCCCGGCTGATAACAAGTCGGGCGTTTGTTTTGCCCGGTTGCAGGTGATATGAATTATTTCTGCTAATTTTACGGAGAATTTGAACCGCAGAGAACGCAAAGAAACGCGAAGCAGATTTGAAAAAATTGGGTTTTACATTTGTATTTATCTTTGCGTAACTTAGCGCTCTCTGCGGTTAAACTATTTTTAAAATGGAGATTGGGATATTAATTTTAGGGATTTGTGCGGGCGTTATGTCCGGGTTGTTTGGTATCGGGGGCGGAATCGTGATGGTGCCTTCGCTCATTGCCATTTTTGGGCTGGGAATACTGAATGCCAATGCCACTTCGCTGGGTGCCATGTTGCTGCCGGTAGGTATTTTTGGCGTGATAACGTATTATAAAGCAGGTTTTATAAACGTCCGCAATGCGTTGTGGATTTCGCTTGGACTGTTTGCCGGTTCGTTTTTCGGGGGTGAATTAGCCATTTCGCTTGATGAGAAAATTCTTTCGAAACTCTATGCCGGCATTTTGCTTTACGTGGCGCTAGGGTACCTGGATATCCCCAAACTGTTACGGAAGAAGAAACCATCAACCCTGGAACCTATAATTCCGGTACCTGCTATCGATTATCCTTTCTGGGAATTCGTGTTGCTGGGCGTGGGGGCTGGTGTGTTTGCCGGGTTATTTGGCAAAGGCGGCGGGATAGTGATTGTGCCGTTGCTCATAAAATTTTTCAAATACGACGCCAAGGCGGCTGCGGCTACTTCGTTGGCGGCGTTGCAACTACCGGTGGGACTGCCCAGTGTGATTGTGTATGCCGAAGCCGGTTACCTCAACTGGGTGTACGCAGGACTGATGGCATTTGGCATTGTAGTGGGCGTGTTTTTCGGAACCAAAATGGCGATAAAATTATCGGGAGCGGTATTTAAAAAGGCGTATGCCGTGTTCCTGCTCGGCGTGGCGGTGTATATGGTGGTGAAATATATTTAGGTTTAGCGATTTCCGATTTAAACACTAATAATTATATTCCTTCACAAAAATATAATATCCAAAGACATCTGTCTCATATTTCTGATAAGTATTGCTATTCGCATTCTTTGAGATAGAATCTCCTAAAGTCACTTCATCAATTGTAATAAAGACATGACCATCTTTTAAAAAATTTCTATAATAGTGAGCGCGACATTCAACTTGTTTTATGACTACTGAATGAACAGGAGCTTCTATAAATTTGGCTGCATCTGCCTTATCAATTTTATACCCAATAACTAATCTAATTATAATAAAAACAAACCATATATACCCAGGGCAATTAAATTTAAATAATTTTTTACATAAGTATGCAATTAGAAGTGTTAGGATTATGCTTGTTGAAAATATAAATAACACATTTATTAGATTATCATCTGAAAATATAAAATACTTATCCATAATTCCTTTTCTTAATTCTAAAAGCTATACAATTCTCACAGTCATTAACCCCGCAAATTTAATTATTTTATTTGAATTCCATCATGTTGTGACTAATGATTGGAAAATCTCATAATAAAACGAGGACATTCCCACCGGAATATCCTCGTTTGTTTTAGAAACTATCACCGTTACACCGGTTTTGGAGGTGGAGGCAGTACTTGTTTATGGCGGGCGGTGAATTGTTGGCTCATGGTGGCTTTCAGGGCTTCAATTTTGCCATTCAGCTGGGTGATAAAGCTGGCATAATTGGCTTCGCCGTTTAGCGTTGCTGCTGCATTCACCCGGGTGATGATGGAGTGATAAATCCGGTCGGTCACATCACGCGCATCGTGCATATTGCCACTCGGGCGGCCTGTAACTTCTTTCGTCCGCGAATCAGTCAGAGCGCTGTATTCGTCGTTTTCTTCCTTCACCTTTTCAGCAAATTCTTTAGCACCACTTATCATGGATACTTTTGGCAGGTTTTCTACGCTTAGCAGTTCGTCGGTGAGGTTGCGGAACGACACTGTTTTTTCAGCATTTGTTTTCCGGTTTATGTTACCATATTTATCCAACACCGTTTTTACGCTGGCAGCCACGTTTTCGATAGTCGGGTCGAAATGGCACAATCCCATTTCCACAGCATGTTCCAATCCCGTGAAATGTTTTGCCCGTAAAGCAAAAAGGTCATCTATACTTTTGGTAATTTCACTGCCGGAAGCTACCTTTTCGGCAACTACTTCCGCATCCAGTGCATCCGAAAACAGGGGTTCTTCTTCCACAAGAATCAGTTTAACGGCGGGTTCTTCACTAATTAATCTCTTGGTGTCAGTCATTAACGACAAATGTTGCTCGTCCCGTAGATTGGGAAGCGGAGCTGCAATAATTTTCATCATAATTCAGATTTTACATTTAAGTTTATATTAAAGAATAATTATATCCGTGCTTCCGGCTTTTCGCTATGTAGGCTACAGAACGACAATACACCTCTTGGTTTTTAACTCTGTAGGCTACAGAACGACAACCCACCTTCAGGTTTTTAACTCTGTAGGCTACAGAACGGCAATACACCTCCTGGTTTTTCATTCTGTAGGCTACAGAATGGCAACACACCTTGCTGCTTCTCATTCTGTAGCCTGCAACGCCCAAAACTACCTCCCATTTTCACCCCAACATCTCCTGAAACCCGCACCAATAAAGCATTTGCTTAATTATATTGCTGTTTTAGACGGTTGCTGTTCATGTTGTTAGTGCAAAATTAAAACTTTTACCTTAAATAAAAAAGCAATTTTCCGAATTTTTTTCAACAAGTTGGAAAATATTTTTCTGCCCTATTCTGAAGCCATTTTATCAGGGGTATTTTTTGGTTTTAAATTAATTTTGTATTTTTGCGGGGAGGGAAAGATGAAATAAATAATATAAAGAAGTACATGTATGAAGAAGTCAAACCGAATTAATTGTTTTTGCGTATTAGTTCTCTTTTTTATTAGTTGTGGTCA
>CAIYTJ010000389.1 GCA_903929065.1 uncultured Bacteroidales bacterium
GTCATTATCCTAAAAATGAAAAAGGAGCTAAAGTACAAAAGTTCAAAGGATTACCAACAGATTGTTCTGGCTGTCACAAAGATTCACATTTCGGACAATTTTCAGTGAATGGAAAAACAGATTGTACACGGTGTCATGGCATAGAAAAATGGTCCAAATCAATTTTCGATCATAATACTGCCAGATTTAAACTGGATGGAGCGCACATAACAGTTAATTGCAATGAATGTCATATAGAAGTAGTTACGGAAAAAGGTAAATATATACAGTATAAAAACAATAATCTGCAATGTTCAAATTGCCATTCATAACTTTATTGATTTTTTGTATCAACTGACGTTTTGTTCAACCATTATCAACCGGAGAAATACCAATATTTTTACCTGAATAACTGTCAATCAGTTATATGTAAAATATAAAAATATACTTTCAAGAGTAATAATTCTTCAGTTTATGCGCAAATTAATGATTTTGACGTTATTAGTTTTTTTTGCTAATATTTTATTAGCAAAATCTCCTCATGGCAAGAATTTTAAGCTTGTGTGTGAAACCTGCCACACTACTGATAACTGGACTAAAATTAAAATGGACGGTTTTAATCATTCTAAAACCCAATTTCCGTTGAATGGTCAACATAAAACCGTTTATTGCAGGAAATGTCATGATGATCTTGAATTTGCCAATGCTAACAGAGATTGTATTTCATGCCATAAAGATGCTCACGAACAAACAGTTGGACGAGATTGCTCAAGATGTCACACACAATCATCCTGGTTGATTTCGAATGTCAGACAGGTCCACCAACAAATAGGATTTCCATTATTGGGCAGACATGCTCAAATTGATTGTTATCAATGTCATAAATCGGCTTCTTTATTGCGTTTTGATCCATTAAAGGCTGAATGTTATGATTGTCATGTCAATAATTACTTGGCTACTACAAATCCACCTCACGTAGCAGGAAAATATCCTAAAGATTGTTTAGACTGTCATAACCAAAACTCATGGTTTTCAGCAACTTTTAATCATAACTCAACCGGTTTCCCTTTAACCGGAGCTCACCTTGGGATTAATTGTGCATTGTGCCACACAAAAGGATATTCCGGCGGAACACCAACGAGTTGTGTTGCATGCCATCTTACAAACTATAACTCGACTACAAATCCAAATCATATTTCGTCAAAATTCTCAACAGATTGTCAAACATGTCATAACACAACGACATGGTTAACTTCAAATTTTAATCATAATACAACCGCTTTCCCTCTGACAGGAAGCCATATTAATGTTGCTTGCGGATTATGTCATACTAATGGCTATTCTGGCGGAACGCCTACTACATGTGTTGCCTGCCACTTAACGAATTTTAATGCGACTACAAATCCAAATCATGTTGCAGCAAATTTTCCAACAACCTGTGAAACTTGTCATACAACAACTAATTGGACAACATCGACATTTAATCACACACCCTATTTTCCATTAACGGGAAATCATAATGTGAGTTGTGTTACTTGTCATACAAATTCCGCAAATTATATTGTATTTACTTGTGTGACTGCATCTTGCCATGGAAATGCTCATTATCAAAATCAGGGAAGTGCAGGATGTTATCGATGTCACCCGAATGGAAGATCTGGTGGGTAATTAATTAGCTATTGAATATCTTAGATTAAAATCACTAAACTGATAAAAATCACTCACGATATTCCCATTTAATTATTCCAAATTTAAAAAGTAATAAATTAATTGTTTTCAATTATAGTGATATCCTTAACTAATTTTCTATTTTTCAGAATTTACTTTGCATGAGAGCTATAATAATTTTTCTGTTTATTTTACTTACAACTTTAAATTCTTTTGGTCAGACAAATACAGGGAATTTGAAGGGAAGTGTTTCATATATGAGCTCTCAGAATATTTATGTGAAATTTGAAAACACTTCCGGAATTCACGTTGGAGACACATTATTTTTAGTTCAAAATGATGTTAAAGTTCCGGCCTTGATTGTGAAAAGCCTATCTTCAATATCTTGTGTTGGAACGCCAATTGGTTCAGTTTCATTATCACTATCAACAGCTTTAGTTGCTAATGCTAAACCTGAAAATAAACAGATTGAGAATATTGAAGAATCAAAATATGCAACCTCAGTGAACGACTTAGCGATTCATACCGCCTTTAAAGAAAAAAAAGCAAAAGAAACCAGAGAGCGTTTTGATGGTCGGCTTTCAGTGAATTCTTACACCAATGTATCAGATGTTTTTCCATCAAATGAAAGATTAAGATATAACTTATCGTTCAATGCTAACCACATTAGTAACTCTAAACTATCTGCTGAAACTTACATTACATTTACTCATAAGCTTGGTGATACAATCAAAATAAATAATTCATTAAAAGTTTATAGTTTAGCGTTAACTTACGATTTAAGTAAAACGGCATTCATCCATTTTGGCCGTAAAATTTACAATAATATGGCGAATATTGGTGCTGTGGATGGATTGGAATTTGAGAAAGTAAGTAATGACTTTACGTTTGGGGCATTAGTTGGCTCAAGACCAGATTTTCTGGATTATAGTTTTAATCCAATTTTACTTCAATATGGTGCATTTGTGAGTCACAGTACCAAAAATGAGATTGGAAATATGCAAACCTCGCTTGCATTTTTTAATCAGATGAATAATTTTAAAACCGACCGCAGATTTGCTTATTTGCAGCACACAAATTCATTGTTTAAAAACTTTAGTTTTTTCGGTTCATTGGAATTTGATTTATATGGAATGGTAAACAACCAGTTATCTTCAACGTTGAATCTGACAAGCACTTATTTATCATTAAGATACCGACCTTTGAATGAATTATCCTTATCGTTATCTTATGATGCCCGAAAAAATATTTACTATTTTGAGAGTTTCAAACTAAACAAATTAGACAGCATCTATGACAAGGAAACCAGACAAGGCGCCAGGTTGCAAGTGTTTTACCGTCCTTTGAATAATATTGTCTGGGGAGGAAATATTGGGTATCGTTCACCCGAGTTATCTGACACAACCCGAACCCCGGCATTAAATGGAAATGCATTTGTAACTATTTCTCAGGTTCCATTTATCAATGCCAGCGCCACAATAAGTGCCACAACTCTCACATCATTTAACATCAAAAACATGACAGTTTATCAGATATCCTTGATGCGGGACTTTTTTAAGGGAAATGTAAATGTTGAAGTTGAATACCGACTTGGAAATTATCAGTATAAAAACGCTTCTTCATCAATTCTACAAAATATAGCTGCCATGAACATTTTTTGGAGAATTGCAAAAAAAACAGCATTTTCTGTGAATCTGGAAGCCACTTTTGAAAAAAACAGTAATTACGGAAGTATTTTCATTAATTTAAGTCAGCGATTCTAATCTACTTTTTCGTTTTCATCTGTTTCTTTTGTCTCATCTGTTTCTTTTTCTTTTGTCTCATCTTTTTTCACAAATTCACCTCTGCCATGAATCATTTTGGATGCAACACCACGTTCCATAAACAGTTCGGTAACAGTGATTCCACCAAAATGAAGGATAACAAATGCCACAGCATAATAATGTGATTTATAATGAAGTAACTGCGAAGCCCATCTCCATTCGGTAGGTCCCCATATCATAAGTACACCCGTTACAATTGTTACTCCAACCGATAAATAAAAGTAAAGATATATTAAACCCTGAAACCGCTGTTTCAATGTATTTTTCTTGTCAAATGGATTCGGAAATTGCATTCCATAAATACCAAGATGTATAAGTCGTAAAACGTAAAGCCCTACCAAAACGTATCCGGTATAAAAGTGCCATTGCCACATGGGTTCTGCTAAGCGTTTTGCCAGTATACTTGCTTCTCCTGCATTAATCTGACCACCTAACAAGATAATATTTTCCATGATAATTTTAGCCAGATTATCTCTTCCAAACCAGGAAATGTGAAGCAGTGCCGTTCCTGTTAAAATAATAATACATAAAGCAATTCCCCAATGA
>CAIYTJ010000390.1 GCA_903929065.1 uncultured Bacteroidales bacterium
CTTGGGAAGTGCTTCCTTGATTACTGATGGTGCAGGGCATTTAAACCAGCACTTAGCTTATATGCCGAATGGAGAAGTATTTATAAACCAACGTGCCACTACGTTCGACAGCCGATATAAATTTAGTGCCAAGGAGATGGATGACGAAACCGGGCTTTATTATTTTAGCCAAAGGTATTTAGATCCGAAGTATGTGATGTTTACAGGTTCTGACCAGCTTCGTGAAAAATACCCGAATATCGGAAGTTATGTATACTGCCTAGATAACCCACTGAAATTAATAGATCTAGACGGTAGAAAGCCTACCGTAAAAGAAGGAGCTTTTATTGCAGATAATGTATATGGAGCTGGCCCTTTGTTAGGTAAATGGCAACGTTATGATTTAGCAATTCCGGGTGTGGTCTACCATGATGAGCAAAGTGGTTATGATGCAGGATTGTATGTTCGACACAACAATGGCAAAACTGAATTTGCTTTTGCGATACAAGGTACTTCTCCATTAAGCTGGTCTGATTGGAAGAATAATTTAGAACAACCCATTGGTCTGTCTGATCAATACAAAATAAATGCATCTAATGCAAAAGCTTTAAAAGATTATTTTGGTGATGGTGCTGATATAACATGGCTAGGACACTCTTTGGGTGGTGGTTTAGCTGCTGAGGGTTCAATAATAAGTGGCTATCCTGCAATTACATTTAATGCTGCTGGATTAAGTTGGATAACCAAGGGAGAAATAAGTACATCTGTTTCTGATTTTTGGACAAATATTACTTCCCCAGATAAAAGTCTTATAGATGCTTATGTAGTAAATGGAGAAGTTCTAAATAGTACTTTGGGGCCTTTAGGGCTAGGAGCTGATGGTAATACACACAATATAAGTGTAAGTAATTTTAGTTTATATAGTATAGACATAACAGGTTTTTCCAAACATACAATGGGAGCAGTAAAAAATGCATTAGAAAATGAAAACATTAAATAATAGAAATAAGCTGATAATTATTTTTGCAACAGTATTGCTGTTTTTCTGTATAAGTATAAACATGGGTGCGGCATTTAAATCAAATGAATTAAAATTTATAAAACCTTTTGCAAGATATCAGACAGTAATTTTTAAATCTAATAAGGGAGAATTAGATACTATTAAGTTCTATAAATTTCATATAGATACTATCAGGTATCACAATATTGAGCAAGGCTTTTATAATGAATATGATCTTAAAGTTGGTTATGAATTAACGGATAATAGCTATCATAAACTGATAACTATTCCTAATAATAAGAAAACAGATGATTTTATAACTTATATAAAGGTCAAAGGATCTTATGAAACAAAAGAAATAAGTTTTTTAGGACTAGTATTTGAAAATAAATTTATCATTGATGCCATATCTTCTCAATCAGATTCAATTTTATTTGGGAAACAGGATGCTGTTTATGAAGGTGTCAATATTAATAAAGGAATTTCATCTTTCGTTTACAGTAAAACTTCGGGGATAATATCATATTCTGACATTACTGGTTCTATATGGAAAAGAGTTGGTAATGTGTCAGATTTGGTGCTGACAAAATAAAATCTTGTAAATCAACAACTAAAATGGTAAGTATTTGCTTACCATTTTTTAAGTGCCAATTTTTCGGGAATTTTCAATATGAAATGTTTTTATTGTGTATAATCAACAACAAATTACTAATATTGCAGAAGAAAGCTATCGAACAGAAGGACCAACCATTACACCCGTAGTGAAACAGCAAAATTTCAGTTATGATGCTAATGGAAATCTGTTGTCTATAAATACAGGAACTATAAACAATAATATCTTGCAGACCACCAATAGCCGAAAGATGCTATGGGATGAAGAAAACAGGTTGTTATCAGTTAGCGATAATGGTTTTGTAAGTAATTATTGGTATGATGCATCGGGAGAAAGAACTGTAAAAGAAAGTAGCGATGGACAAGGTGTTTTTGTAAATGGAATGCTTAGCGGAGCACAAACCGGAACCACTAACTTTACTGCTTATATTAGTCCGTATCTGATAGTAAACAATGGTGGTAATTATACCAAGCATATTTATATGGGCGGACAACGGATTACGAGCAAGGTAAGTAATTCGGAAATATTTACTGCCAGTCCAGTAACTACTACCGACCTGCAAGCTAAATATACTGCTCAAACTGCCAAAATCAAAGAGCGCTTTGATTCCTTAGGAGTAGTATACAAAGGCACTGCACAAAGTGGTGGGTTGATTACCAAAAATCCAACTCCTGAGGGCAAGATAGGTGCCAGCTACTTTTATCATTCCGACCATTTGGGAAGCAGTTCGCTGATAACCGACCAATCGGGTGATATTGTTCAACACCTGGAATATGTGCCGTTTGGCGAAACGTTTATTGATGAACGTAAATCGCAAAGTTCATGGACTACTCCGTATTTGTTTAGTGGCAAAGAACGAGATGAAGAGACAGGCTTGCTGTATTTCGGAGCACGTTATCAGGATTCAAAATATGGAATTTGGTATAGTGTAGATCCGCTAGCAGAAAAATATCCGAATATTTCAAGCTATGTATATTGTTTGGATAACCCTATTAAACTTATTGATACGGATGGGAGAAAAGTTTCAATGTATTTTGCGAAGTCGACAGTAGGTGTGGGTATGGGGGTAGGTTTTTCAATTTCGCTATATAGAGGAACTGCATATGATAATTATGGAGTAACACATTTTACATTAGCTAATATTGCCCATCCTGAAAATTTAGACGATAACTATAAACCTGCACTTGTAATGGGTGCAGGAGGGTATATGGGTGGTGTCGGAGGGTCTTATGATTGGAAAGCTGAGACCTTTAAAGAAGCTATTGAAAAATGGGGCTTTTCGATGGGTGGTGGAGGACTTGTTACGGGTGCTGTTGGTTTTACGTCTACAAGTGAAGATTCAGCTGATGGGATTAATGCGGAAATAGGGTTTTTAGGAGGGGGACTTAAAGTAGGAGCAAATGGCGGAGGTAATCTACATTATGTAGAATCTATTTCAGTTTCTTATGGTCAAGCAAAGATGATAGGTGGAGGCAGTTGGTTTGTTGAAAACAAAAAACCAATTTATGACAAAAACGGTAAAATAACCGGCTATTCAGGAACGGTTTTTAAACATTTTAGCATTTTTGGCTTATTCAGTTCAACAGAAAATACTGGAATAGAGGTACAGAGCGGCATTTCGGTTAACAATAAAGGTAAAGTTAAGTCTGACGGTGTTTGGACTTCAAGACAATATAAATTAGAACAAAATATCAATAAACCATGAAATATATTATAAAAAAGAGGAAAAGCTGGTATGCACTCGCAAATTTATTTTTTATATTGCTTGCTCTAATAACCGCTTTGATAATAATTATCATTTTAATTGTTAATAGATTCAATTCTGTTTTGGAATTGAGTTGGCTAATAATATTGTTAATTGGATTTGGATTATACATAATGAATTATATTTTCTGGCAATTCAGAGGTTATGAGGAAGTTGAAATAAACGAGAAAGAGTTTATCATACGAAGAAAAGGAAAATTAATCAATGATAAATTCAAGATACCAACGTCAACAATCCATTCTATTCAAGAACAAGAATATGAACCTATAACATATACGACAACTATTTTTCGTAATCCATTTTTATTCTCCAAAGCAATTGGAGAAACTGGCGGAAGAATTTTAGCAAAATACGGAGAAACCGGAAAATATAAAATAGACTTTGGTTTAGGTCTAACACCAGAAGAAGCTAAATTGTATGTTCAACAGATGAATGAGGTATTAGATAGCTTAGGCAATAATAATGCTTCAACATCAGATGGTGGTAATGATTAAAATTTTATTTGGTATAATATAGTTTTGTAAATCAATAGAGATTTACAAAAACAGAATAGGAGATGGTAGGTGCATACCTACCATTTCCTATTTTTTATACGCTTAAAACAAACTATACAGACTTAATATTAATCATAATAACCCTTCATGTCATGTTCCAGATTTGACTTTTGCTAAACAGGTCC
>CAIYTJ010000391.1 GCA_903929065.1 uncultured Bacteroidales bacterium
TAAAATGAAAAAAATAATATATTTATTTGCAATAGCTACTTTATTATTTTCGTGTAGCGATTTTTTGGTCACAACGCCTCAAGGTGTTCTGAGCGAGGCTCAGGTTTCAAGCCCTGATAAAGTTGAAAATACCATAACTGCTGCTTATGCAAGTCTGGGTAACGACCATTATGATAAACCTTTCAGCCTTTGGCCTTATGGAAATGTCAGGTCGGGAGATGCTTATAAAGGTGGACGCGATGAAGGTGATATTCAAAACTTCTATTTCATGGAAACATTTAAAGATGTCAAATCTGATTTTGGTGAATTAGATGGTTTGTGGTTTAATCTTTATATTGGAATTTCACGTGCAAATTCAGCATTGAGAGTATTGAACACATTAACTGATGCAGATTTTCCTTTAAAAAAAACCAGACAAGCTGAAATGCGATTTTTACGTGCGCATTTTTATTTTCAGCTGAAAATTATATGGAAATATATACCTTATATTGATGAAACTGTTGCAATTGCCGATTATCCAACAATCTCGAATAAAGCATTGACTAATGATCAGTTATGGGATAAAATTGCTGCTGATTTTCAGTTTGGTGTAGAAAATCTTCCTGCAACACAAAGTGAGATTGGTAGAGCTAATTTAGCTGCTGCAACTGCTTATTTAGCAAAAACAAGATTGTATCAAGCTTATGAACAAGATGAAAGACACAATGTAATCAATATTAATAAAACCAGACTTCAACAAGTTGTTGACTTGATTAACACAATCCCAGCAACTTATGGTTTAGTTGATGATTATGCTGATCTTTTCACACCGGGTGCAACAGAAAATGGAAAAGAATCTCTTTTTGCAGTTCAATTCTCTAATAAAGGTGACGGAACAATGTTTGGACGTTTGAACTTTGGGGACGTACTTGCCACTCCAATGGGAATTGGTTGTTGTGATTTCCACAAACCAAGTAAGAATTTAGCTAATGCATTCAAAACTGACCCAGCAACAGGACTGCCATTATTCAATACATTTGATGCATCACCAATCGATCTGACTACAAATAAAGTTGATCCCCGATTGAATCATACTATTGCTATACCAGGTCACCCATGGAAATATGATCCTACAACAATTTATCAGGTAAGTTGGAATCGTACACCTGATGTATATGGTGTTTATGCTTCGCTTAAAGAAAATGTTTGTAAGACATGTTATACCCAGGTTGGTCCATTTTATGGCAATACAAAAAACAGAATAATCATTCGTTATGCCGATGTATTGTTGTGGAAAGCTGAAGCATTAATTGAAATTGGTGGTGCTGCTAATCTTGATGCTGCTCGTCAGATTATTAATTCAATCCGCACACGGGCAAAAAACAGTACAGCTCATTTAAAAATGGCAGATGGAAGTTTTGAATCTACTTTCAATGTTGGCACCTATGACGATCCTGCTGTTTGGAGTCAAGATTATGCCCGCAACGCATTGCGCTGGGAAAGAAGACTTGAATTGGCAATGGAAGGTAACCGTTTCTTTGATTTAGTAAGATGGGGTATAGCTGATACGTATATGAATGCCTATTTTGCATCCGAAAAATCAAAAATTGCATATTTGAAAAATGGGTTATTTACAAAGAATCGTGATGAGTATTTACCAATTCCTGATAATCAAATGAGATTTAGCAAAGGAGTTTACGTACAAAATACAGGTTATTAATAAGATTCGTAATCAATAAAATACAGAAATATGAAAAAGCATATAAAACTATTTTTAATATCACTGGTGCTCCCATTATTGGTTGCAAGTTGTGATAATGTTCAAGAATTTAGTGCGCTAGCACCAAAAGTTCCTACAGTGAGTAATTTGCAATATACCTTGACAGGTGATAGTGCAAAGATGACCTGGAATTTACCTGCCGGATTCGACACATTAATTGTAAGTGTGAAAACCAATGATGGGGATGTTTATTTGAAAAACAATGCAACTTCCTATACTTATGGAATAGTACAAACAAATACGGATTACGGTTTTACAGTCAAACTCAGGGATACAAAAGGTAATATTTCATTAGGACAAACTGTTAGGCTGAACCGATCAGGTGCTGCACCAATTACGAATGCAGTAGCCGTCCAGAATAATACTGATGTAAATTTAACATGGACTGCGCCAGCAGGTATAACAGGTATAACCCTAAAATATGGCACTAATACTGTCAATTTGGGTGCAACTGTTACATCGTATACAATTAGTAATGCACCCATCGGTAAATTTAAAGTAAGTTTTGTTACTAATAATAGTGATAACAAGCCATCAAATACAGTTTATCTTGATGTTAAGGTTGGATCGACAGTTGTAGCCTATTTAGGTGTTTATCCTGATAAAGCAACATTACTTTCAGTAGGTGATGATGATCAAATTGCAGCAGCAAACTGGTTGTTTACCAATTATCCTTCATCAGTTTATATATCTTTCGATCAGATTAAAAACGGGTCAGTTGATTTGAGCAAATACCGTGTTATTTGGTGGAACCAAGATGTTGTAACCGGTTCGGCTTTACCGTCAATTAGTAGTGATCCTACAGTATTAGCCTCTTTAACACAGTTCTATAAAAATGGAGGTAACTTCCTTTTCAATCAATATTCTATTCAGTATTTATGGACAATGGGACGAATGACCATAGCTTACAAAATGGGAATTGACAATGGAGTCGGCGGAAACAATCCGGATGTTTGGGGTGTTGGTGTAAAAATTGGTACACATGACCAACGCTCACATCCACTATTCAAAAACATTGCTATTACAACACCAAATGGAGGTTTTCCGGTAATTGGACCCGGATGGAAAGAAAATCATAACTGTGTGATGGTAGAAATGCCGGCTTATTACAAACTTGGTAATGGTGATGAACTCGCATATGTTAAGTTTACAACTGATAATAATTTAAAATGGCTTGGTGTATGGGATGGTATTGGTGATTATTATATGTGTGGTGTTTTTGAATTGATGCCTATGAATGATTTCCAAGGTAGTTCTATTAATATCGGAATTGGTGGTATTGAATGGCATCAGAATGATGTTGTGAATCCGTACCAATCTAATGTTGAAACACTATATAAAAATGCTATTGATTATCTAAAAACCAAATAGTTAGTTTTTCAGTTGTAGGTTAGTTTTTTTATTCTTCCGGAGAATACGTTTCTCCGGAAGAATTTTTATAAAATCAATCATAAAAAAATGAATAAATCACTGGCAATTCTCACAAGTATAGTTTTTTTATGTTTTGCTTCCTGCAAAAGTAATGAACCAACTGATAATAATATAATTATTGATAATTCGCTTGTTACTTTAAGCGAGTCAGATTACCGCCCTGCCTTTCATTTTACACCTCCTTTGCATTGGATGAATGATCCAAACGGAATGATATATTATAAAGGAGAATATCATCTGTTTTATCAATTTAATCCGAATGGAAACACTTGGGGACCAATGAATTGGGGGCATGCAGTAAGTACTGATTTATTTAATTGGAAAGATTTGCCAATAGCTTTAACGCCTGATAATCTTGGAACTATTTTTTCCGGGAGTGCAGTAGTAGATTCTAATAACACGACTGGCTTCAAATCAGGAGGAGAAGATCCAATTGTAGCTATTTTTACCAGTGCCGGGAACCAACAGTCACAAAGCATTGCTTACAGCATTGATAAAGGACGAACCTGGACTAAATATCAAAATAATCCGGTATTACCAAATCCGGGTGTTGTGGATTTTAGAGATCCAAAAGTAATGTGGTATGCAGATCAAAATAAATGGGTTATGGCTTTAGCAACAGGCCAAAAAGTTAGCTTTTATTCTTCACCGGACTTAAAAAACTGGACTTTCGAGAGTGATTTTGGTCAGAATTATGGAGCTCATGGTGGTGTTTGGGAGTGTCCCGATTTATTTCAATTGCCAGTAGAAGGATCGAATTTAAAAAAGTGGGTATTATTTGTAAGTATTAATCCAGGAGGACCAAATGGAGGTTCATCAACTCAATATTTTATTGGTAACTTTGATGGAAATAAATTTACATCTGATACCAATACATCTTCATGGATAGATTTTGGATCTGATAATTATGCAGGGGTAACTTATAGTAACATTCCTTCAACGGACGGAAGACGAATAATGATTGGATGGATGAGTAACTGGAATTACGCAGGCTCTGTACCTACCACCTCTTGGCGAAGCACTATGACAGTTCCAAGAGCGGTTACTTTAGTACAAAACGGAGTTAATTTTGAATTACGGTTTAATCCAGTAAGTGAAATAAACAATTATATTAATCAGACAACAACCGCGATTACTCAAAACTCAAATTCGTTAGAGCTAACGAATAATGATATTGTAAAAACAGGGAGCTATCAAGTAAATTTTAAAGCTGATTTTTCACAAGTGGATTCGCTAAAGTTCACAACAGGAAGTAGTGCTGAAAGAATCAGTATTCTTTTTGATAAAAAAAGCGGTATAGTTACAATTGATAGAAGTAGATCTGGAATAGTAAATTTCAACAATGGATTTAAAAATAACAGTTTTTGTCCATTTACCCTTGGAACAAATAAAAAATTGGATATCAGAGTATTAGTAGATAAAACTTCAATTGAACTATTTTGGAATGGAGGAGAAAAAGCAATGACTTCTTTATTTTTTCCAACTTATCAATATAATTATATTAAAATTGAAGGTGGTAGATTTCTACCACAAATTTCAGATTTTAGTCTGAGTGGGTTAAAAAAGAGTTTGCAGAGATGATTTAAACGTAATTAAATCTATGTTCAATGAAAAAAATCATTCTTGTTTTATTGGTTCTTCTCTTAATTGCTAGTTGCAAAATAAAAGGCAAAGATTCTATCAATGATTCTTCGCCGGGTTATTCTAAAATACATTATTCTTCAACCGAACATAATGTAGGGGCTCCGGTAGCTTTAATTTTTGAAAATGGAACTTATTCGTTGTTTTACAAAGAATTTAAGTTGGATAAAAAAGCCATTTGTCCAACTTACCTGACTATTAGCAAAGATATGATTCACTGGCAACCTGCTCAAGAGGTTGCATTTTCAGGTACAAAACTAAATATTCTGAATCGAACAATAGTATTGGATACTAAAACTTCAAATCTTTTTGCATTAATGCTCGTTGATCCTGATAAAAATGAAGAAAACAACAATTCATATTTTAAACTGTCATGCAGCAATAATCAAGGCAAAACCTGGACTGATAACGCTACAAAAGTAGATTTTCCATCTCAGCTCAAAAACGATTTTAATCCGACTGTTTATTGGGACGAAATTCATGGAAAATGGATTCTAACGGTTATTGATAATCAAACAGTAAAGTTCTTTTCGTCACTTGATTTGAAGAAATGGAAGTTTGAAAGTCAATTAGAAAAAGAACTTCAATATACAGCCAATATTTGGTTGAAAGCAACTATTTTCCCTGTAAACAATGGGACGAATTGGGTGTTGCTTATTGATCAGGAATTTGTAAATCCACGCGATGGTTCATCGGTGCAATATTTTATTGGAACTTTTGATGGACAGAATTTTAAGGCTCCGATTTCAACTAAATCGCATTGGTTGGATTATGGGAAAGATAATGTTTACAATATGGTTTGTCAGGGCTTGTCACCAACCACTGATCCATTGGTAATTGGATGGAAAAACAATGTTGATTATACTATGATTGGCAGTATGAAACCATTCTGGGGTAGTTTTACAACTCCAAGAACAATAGAAATGGATCATTATTCTGAAGAAAATATATTAGCTTTTCAACCCGTAAAAGATGAACTTGGAATTAAAAGTACGAAACTTACTTTGAAAGATTTGAGTGTCTTTGAAAATCTGGACATTTCTTCCAAAATTAAAATTCCAGTCACTCCTTCAATCATCACATTGAAATTTGAAACATCCGAAAAAACGAGAATTACTTTTCCTTCGAGCTATGGAATTAAGTTCGAAAACGACAAGGCTGAAAAATTGATTGTTGGCTATGATGCCTTCAAAGAATGGTTTTTTATTGACAGAACTAATTTTTTGAATGTCAAAGACAATTCACAGTTTAAAGGGATGGATGTTATGCCATCATATAATTCTGATTCAGTAATGGTTATAACCTTGATTATGGATGATTCGTCTATCGAAATGTTTACCCAAAATGGGAAACAGGTAATGACTGAAAATTTCTTGCCACAAAGTAAGTTCAATAAGGTTTCTTTATTCGCTGAAAATGGAATTATAAAAGTCAATGATTTAACAATAAGAAACTTAAATAATATTTGGAAGCAAAAAGAATGAATTTTTTCGAGGAAATTTAATAACGGAATTTTGGGAATGGATATTTATCTTTAACAATACAATATCAGTAGTTTTTAATTTATTCTTTTTTCAAAAAACAATAAATGGACAATATGATCTATCCTAAATTTTTAATTGTAACAGCATGCTTATTTATTGGAATTATTACTTTAAATGCCCAGGTTTTCAATGATAATGATCCTTCATTAGTTGCTCATTTCCCTATGGAAGTAGTGAACAATACTATTTCTGAAACTAAGACAGGAACTAATTTTGTTGTTCAAAATAATTTTAGCCGCCCGGAAAGTATACCCGGTGCTGAAGGAAATGCACTTAGATGCGATGGATATTCCACATTTTGTAATGCGCAAATTAACGCTTCAGCATTAAGTCAGAATACTTTATCAGTATCCCTTTGGTGTGCTATTGAAACTAATCCGGTTATGGATCCGAACAATGACGTGACTACCAAAACGTATATAGCCGGAAATATGGATGATAATTTAAAAACTGGTTTTGCTTTTACTTTAAATGCATCTGGAGTTTATGGATTCGAAATTTATGTAGGAGGTTCGAAAATAACGTGCATTGATTCTTATGCAAGTTTACCTAAATATGAATGGGAAAATTTGACAGTGACCGTTAATATTGCTCTTAAAGAAGTTCGGTTATATAGAAATGGTCAATCAATTGCTACAACTACAATCTTTGGAAATGGGTTGATTAATCCAGGAGGTAATTCATTTGTTATAGGAAAATCATTTAGCGACACTAAAACCGATATTTTCAGGACAAACACCTTCAATGGACTGATTGATGATATCCGCATATTTTCAAGGTTATTGACCAAAACCGAACTTGCTTATTCTGCACCTCAAAATGTTGCTGATTTATCCATCCCAAAATCCCGCCATCAAGGTGACATCCAACGACCCGAATTTCATGGTTTGCCAGCAACCAACTGGACAAACGAACCACACGGATTGGTTTATTTCAATAATAAATATCATATTTTCTTTCAGAAAAATGCCAATGGTCCTTATTGGGGAAAATTACATTGGGGGCATATTACAAGCGATGACTTGTTGAACTGGACAGAGGAAAAGATTGCAATTGCTGCTGATAGAAGTTATGATATTAAAGGTGCATGGTCTGGTTGTATTTTTACCGATGATGTGCTGACTGGCGGAAAACCGAATATATTTTATACCGGCGTTGATTATGCCAAAGCCACCATTGATCAGGCTGAACCCGTCACCGATGATTTGATTAACTGGAATAAAGATTCCCGAAATCCGATAATTCCGAATCGGCCGGTCGGTTTAAGCGATGACTTTCGCGATCCTTGTGTGTTCAAATCAAACGGTGATTTTTACCTAATTGCCGGAACTTCAAAGAGCGGTTTAGGTGCTGCCACTTTGCATAAATATGATCCGACCACGAAAACCTGGAGCAACGATGGCAAAATTTTCTACCAATCAATCAGCACCGGTTATGGATTTTTCTGGGAAATGCCGGTTATTGTGCCTATGCCTGACGGTAGATGGCTGTTTTTAGTCACAACCCTTGGTGGAAATCAGGGTGTGGAAACTTTGTATTGGGTTGGAACGATTAACAGCGATGGAACTTTTAATCCCTTTTCGGCAACGCCAAAGGAAGTTGAACTTGGAACTTTCGGAAGCAACGGCTACGGATTGCTTTCGCCTTCAGTCATGCAAAAGGATGGAAAAGTTATCGCTGTGGGAATTGTGCCGGATAAACTTCCGTCTTCTAATAATCTGCAATTAGGTTGGGCTCATTTGTATAGTTTGCCGCGCGAATGGACATTGGATGCAACTAATAACCTGATTCAGCAACCTTATTCCGGAACGCAAAATATGCGTTTACCATCTTCGAATTTCAATGCCATGAATCAAGACGTTTCAGGAGTAATGTCAATGGTACCAGTAAGCGGAAAAGCTGTGGAAATTGATGGGAGTTTTGTTGTTTCGACTTCACAGAGTTTTGGTTTTCATGTACGAAAGAGAGGGAGTAATTATATTTCTATTTATTATACACCTTCAACTAATAAAATAACAGTTGATGCACAAAACGTATACAGATTATATAATGATTTGAATTATTATAATGGATTGTATGAATCAGTTCTTCCGCTAAAACCTTCTTTGGGTGATACAATAAGAATTCATATTTTCATTGACCATTCCATTATGGATGTGTTTATCAGTAATAGGTATGCTTTTTCAATACGTGTATTTCCAACAGATCCAATTGCAAATGATATAGAGGCGTTTTCTACAGGTGGCACAACTCATGCAACAACACTTCAAGCGTGGAATTTGAATCCTACTCAAAATCTCACTGGTGTAATTTCCCAAACATCTGAAAATATTATTAAAGTGTATTCTAAGGGCGATAGTATCGTATATGAGAATGTACCCTTGCATTCTGATATAAATGTATATAATTTGTGGGGACAGAAAATTATTTCAAAGAAATCGGGACAAAGTTCAGGACAAATAGAATTAATAAAGAATCAAATTTATATAGTTGAAATAACCGGCGAAAATTCGGTTTTTGCAACCAAAATTCTATTGTAAAAGAAAAAACAAGTTTTACTGTATCAAATTTACAAGATGATGTAACA
>CAIYTJ010000392.1 GCA_903929065.1 uncultured Bacteroidales bacterium
ACGTCGGTTGTTCATTTCATTAGCCAGCCATATTTCATAATCGCCCGGATACCAGATCCAGGTTTGTGCGTTTAATAGCAATGTAGTTGCTGCAAATGTGAGAAGAAAAAGTGTGCGTTTCATTATTTTATATGTTAGAGCCAAGAACCAGGATCCAAGACTTATTTATTTTACAGACAATCTACCTGCATTATTTTTTATACTGTCGTTCACCATTGGCCCATTGTTTTCCCAGCTATTTCCGGGTCCGTTGGCATTTTGCATAAACTTTTCAGCTTCGGTAAAATTGTGTCTGACTGTTATGTTCGACGAGCCTTCGTCAGTGTATAAATAGAACCAGTGTTTGGGGTCATGAACATAGCCCGGATGATAAATATCGTGTACCCAGTTTTCAGAAATTATTGTTCCGGGTTGGTTGCCAAGAGTATAAATTCCCGCTACATCGTACACGTGTTTTGCGTAATGATGGATATTGTTGCGTTGCACAAGGTTGTTTTTCATACACACTAAATTGCGGTTCCAACCCCAACCGAGACTGATTCCGGTGTAAGACACCTCGCTGATTTCATTATTCAGTATGTGAATTCCCGAAACGTAACCTGCAGCTATAGCCACACAACCCCAGTCTTCGTTAGTCACGTCATTGAACAGATTGTTGCGAATTTCCAAACCAGTACAAACTTCCCGCAAATCGCCAGGATTGTACGGCAAATGTGTTTCGAGCGATGCAAGTGAAAAGCTTCCCGCCACCAATCCGTTTCCGGCAATATCGGTAAAAATACAGTTTTCTACTTTACCACCATTTGTTCCTTCCACATAATCTAATCCAGAATATCCAAGATGCTCAAAGTTACAACCTTCAAAATTGATATTGCGGGCACCGGAAACGGTTACAGCCGAGACTCCGCGCCCCAACCATCCCTGATTATCGAGCTTGTGGTTATCTACACGATCAATTTGCGGACGAAGTTTATAACCTTCGGTCAGGTACATTCCTGCCTGAAGCGGCACATGACCTTTTTCGGATGGTCGCATCCAGGTACTATAATTAAAACTGATATTTTTAAAAATAATGTTCTCTACAGGACGGTCGGTCGTGCCTTCAACCTGTACCAATGTTTCAAGTGCCGGAACAACAGCTTCGTTTATTTTTTCACCCGCAAGCGGATAATAATAGAGTTTATTTGTACGAATATCATGATACCATTCGCCTGGTTGGTCGAGCAGTTCCATGGCGTTAGTCAGATAAAACGGCGAGTTTACACCGGCACCAATCATCGGTTGGGGCCATGGGCGCTCAAATTGTAATTTACTTTCAGGATTGTGGAATGTCACCGCAGCCGAATCGCCCTGAATACGAATGGATTTGATGCGCAAAAACGACACTGCCCACATTTGATGCAACACCATTTCGGGGTAAGGTGCTTTTAGAATGGATTTCACCGCTTTAGCAGGCACCCAAAGTACCTGATTCACTTTATCGTTGCGGATAATGCGGTACATTTTTTCAAAATCAGCCACATCGCGGGCAC
>CAIYTJ010000393.1 GCA_903929065.1 uncultured Bacteroidales bacterium
CCGGATAAATATTCCAGGCAGTCGTCGTCTGTTTTAAACCGTTGGTGGAACATAATTGAATTCACACCTGCAAAGGTAATTCGCCTCTCCATAAGGCAAAGCTACATTATTGCGATCTAAACGCCTATACCTATAAAACTAGAAAGCAAGAATTATTTATCTCAGACTTAAAAAGATTTAAGCTTCAGCCAGTTTATATTGATACTTATTTTGAAATTACAGAAATACTTAGCGAAATTGAAAATCAATATAAAAAACGTACAATTTTTATTTCTGGAAGTGCAGAAGAATATGGGAAATGGGATAGGGAAACTGCACAGAAATTCATTCATAATTTAAGCAGTCGATTAATTAAGGAAAATTTTAGGATTGTCAATGGTTTCGGTTGGGGTGTTGGTAGTGCTGTAATTAATGGAGCCTTAGAAGAAATATATTCTAAACCAGAGAAATATGGAGAAGAACAATTAATTGTAAAGCCATTTCCCCAATTCCCTACAGGCAATAAGGAATTAAAGGATTTATGGCAAGAATATCGAATAAATATGATTTCACTAGCAGGGGTAGCAATATATCTTTTCGGAAATAAAAAAGACAATATTGATCCAATGAATATTATCCTCGCCGATGGACTAAAAAAGGAATTTAATATCGCTCAAGATTTGGCAGTTTACCAAATACCGGTAAAGGCAACTGGCTATATGAGTGGTGAATTAGCAGACAACTTAAAATCAATTGATTTTAATACAGATAAAAACTCTCAAATTTTCAATTTAATGAACCAACTTTATAATGAAACAGACTTTGAAAAAATAATAAGTACAATAATATTAATTCTTAAACAAATAAATCAATAGTTATGGCTAGGAAAATATTTTATAGCTTTCATTATGATAATGATGTTTTTAGAGTTCAACAAATTCGAAACATCGGTGCTTTGGAAGACAATGAACCTGTATCTCCGAATGCTTGGGAAGAAGTAAAAAAAGGAGGGGACGCTCAAATTGAGAAGTGGATAAACGAAAATATGAAAAATAGAACTTGTGTGGTCGTGCTTGTTGGTGAAAAAACATCAATTAGGCCTTGGGTTCGTTATGAAATAAAGAAAGCGTGGGCAGATGGAAAGGGAGTTTTAGGTATTTATATACACAATCTTAAATGCGCAAAAACAATTAAAGCTAATCCATTTTCATCGGGTCAATGTAGTAAAGGAAATAATCCTTTCGATTCCTTTACTATCAATGGTAAGGATATGTCAAGTATAGTACAATGTTATAACCCAAATGTGAATGACCCATATAAGGATATAAGAGATAATCTTGAGAAATGGGTGGAAAAAGCAATTGAAATTCGTAATAATTATTAGACAAATGAAAAATGAGTTTAAAGAACCATTCAATATTGTATATGTAAATTGTCATAAGGCTGCAATTCAGCTTGGTTTTAAAATTTTTAAGGAAGACCTAATCGATGGTGTAATAACGTTTACAATAAAAGATTCAATTTGGTCTTTCGGTGAAAATTTTAAAATTTTAATCAGCAAAGTTGAAAATTCGACTATTGTAAAAGTTTTTTCTGAAGGAAGTGTTGGGCTTCAGATTTATGACTGGGGAAAGAACAAAAAAAATATTGAGCGATTTTTTGAAGCAATAAACGAGCAACTAGGGAAATGAAAATTTATTTTAACTGTCTTTGCTGTCATCAGAAGGTGTATTTGGAATCACAAGTGAAATCCAGGTATCATTTATCTGCTTCATGGGGTAAAGTGTTTTTAATTAATTGTAATTACTGCCAAGTGCAAAATCAAATTAACGTCAACATGGTCAGAGCTGAAACTTCAAAGAATAAAGTGCCTATTGCAACAACTTTAAGTGGATGCTTAATAGGTGTTCTAGCCGGACCATTGGGAATAATAATTGGTATAGGGATTGGTGCGGTTTCAGGCGGGGCTGTGTTCTATAATGATCATCAAGAAGTCGAAAATTTCAACAATAACGTCATTTAAATTTTATGGCATGGCAAACAAAATTTTTGTTTCATATAAGCATTCTGACGGAAAGGTATTATCTATTCCTCTCTGTGACCCTACAACGGCAAGAGACTATGTAGATAAAATCGAAAAAATGATTGCTGCTGGCGATCACATTTACAAAGGAGAAAATGATAACGAGGACATTGGTTCATTGGCTGATGCTACTATTGGCTCAAAACTAGGGGACAAAATATTTGATAGTTCAGTTACTATTGTCCTTATTTCAAAAGGAATGAAAGAAACTTACAAAGAAGAAAAAGATCAATGGATTCCCTGGGAAATTTCCTATTCTCTAAAAGAGCAATCAAGAGCTGGTGGTAATAGCAAAACTAATGCTGTAATTGCTGTTGTTTTGCCCGATGAAAATGGCAGCTATGACTATTTTATGAAGTACAATCCTGAATGTAATAGTACCACATACATGACAAATTCCCTATTTCAAATTCTTGGCAACAATATGTTTAATTTAAAAAATAGGGAAGCTAATTGCAGGGTGTGCAATGGCGTAAAAATATACAACGGATACCATTCATACATTCATTCAGTTAAGTGGGAAAATTTTGCTGGAAATTTAAATACCTACATTAACGTTGCTTTAGAAATAAGAAAGAATATCGACAAATATGAAATTGTGAAAAATATTAAATAAAATCAGCATTTGGTAAAACTATTATAAAGTATAAGTCACTGCCAATAATTCAGTCCGTCGCAGCCGTAATCACTCAATAGCTAAGCCATTTTGTGCGCAAGCTGAGGACACGGCATCAAGGCACCCAAGCTGTTTTCATCTGGCACTTGTATATAGCAAATACCCAACTGGCCTAAGGTTGTAATATTAAAAAAATATGCACTGGTCGAAGTTATACCGTTTAAAAGCAAGCCTTTTCAAACATTTTTGTATGTTTGATATCTAGTAGGTAGTAAGCCCGTATGTACTTCATACTGAAGTTTGGGACGCTACCTGCTTTTTTAGTTTTTGCTCTGCTATTCTTGATATAGGTGCCTCAGTTGTTGTTTTCTGAAAACGGTGCTTTTTTTGTTTATTTATTTTGTGATCTTCCTTTAATTTCTGATCGTTTTCCTTTTGTTTTTCAGCGGACCTCTCTTTATTTTTTTCATCAGTTTCTGCACTGAAAATATTTTTATTTATTAGAATGCCATAAATGATCCTCAATAATTTGTGCATAACAACACCCATAGCTTGGTAATGTTTCATACCCTTTGCCCGGAACCTGGCATATACCTGCTTCAATAACGGGTTATACCTTATTGATGCCAGCGCTGCCATGTATAGAACTCCTCTTATGTCACTACGTCCTTTTTTACTCATGTGGTTACCCCACATTCCATCCCCGCTCTGTTTGTAAGTTGGGTGAATGCCAAAGAATGAAGCCATTTTCTTCGCGGTCTCAAAACGATCTACATTTTCAATCTCAAGCGCGATTGCGACAGCACTATCTATGCCAACAACCGGTATGCTGCTTATCAATATTACTTCTGGCGTATCCTTATAAATATTTGTCAGGTATTCTTTTTCCTCATGTATTAAAGCTGCCTTATGCAATATTTCTTTGGCCGTTGCTGTTATAACATGGCTGATTTGTGTACTGATATTCTGTTCACTTGTCTTTGCCTTATTAATTATTGCCATTGCCTTTTCTACACTAATGTTTCTTATAGCCGAAAGCTTTGCTACGCCTGCTTTCAGTACCATTTTTGCTGTAGGGTATTTTGTCAGCATTGTTAGTAGCCAAACAGGAACCCCATGCCTGCAATAAACCATCATTTCACTAAAATGCTGATACAGTAATTTCTCAAACTGGTTGTTCAACTGTACCTTTTGCTTTATCAGCATCTTGATATATGTACTGTGCTGCCTGCCTTCTTTAAATGCTTCATTACCTGATACCACATTATTCCCATACTCAACTTTTTCAGGGAACTTGAACAAATAAGATGCAATATTCTCAGCGCTTACTGCATCTGTAATCGTACGTTTTAATGACGCATCACTAACTGCCTTTACTCCTTTAGGATTGATCCGGCATACAAATACCTTGTCCTCTTTCGGAACAGATTTCAGATATCCGTACCAGTTGTTTTCATAGCCACCGGTACTTTCAACACCGCAATACAATTCTTCAATTCCCTGTTTTTGCCATTTAACAATCAGTCCTTTTAGCATTTGTCGGCCCTCTTTGTTATCCTGCAATTGAAAGCCTTCTTCCATTACCTGGCTTTCGTTATTCAGCAACAGGAAATCTGCATATCCTTTGCTGACATCAATACCGAGATACCCTTTTTTGTTCATAATCCTTTTTTAGAATGATAAAATACCAAGCTCCGTTCAGGCTTATCAACAATGCGGCATCCAGTGCCAAGTTATACCTCGAACTCAACTTGATGAAGAAGAAACTTCGACTCGGTATCATGTACCAGCGTCCCCCCTCTCCTTATCATCAAAGTTGGTAATTTTATCCTATCTTACTTGATAGGTTTTTTCAAAAGAACAAACATATAAGCGTCCCGCTTCCGTAACATAATTAAATCTGCGACCAGTTTCCCTACTCGCAGTCGATGTCTACACAAAGCAAAGCCATTTGTGCGTGGAGTGGGCCTCGGCTCATCAAGGTACTGAAGCTGATGTTCTTTCCTAATATAATTCTAGTGCTACTCTGTAGAAAAGCCCTCCACATAGCAGACCTGAGCCTTATCAATCTCACCAGATTTCAACACGCGTATTCCTATGGTCACGGCATCTATTACCATTCCATTCCGAAAATCCTATAATCCTGAAAATCCTGATCAAAAATAAATATGCTAAATAATTAGGAAATATCAACTATTTATTTTACCTTTGTTCCAAATTATTAGGATAATTGACAATTTATTAAACTATGAAACAAATCTCCTCCAATTTTCCCCAAATTCCAGGTAACATTATACCCAGAATATACCTTTTTATACCTTTTTATACCTAAATATACCCTTTTATACCTGATTATACCCTATTTTCAATACTAAATATTGAGAATATAATTTGATAACCAACACTTTAAGCATAGGAATTAAAACAACATACTTTCAATTATACCCAAATCCTGGAACCAATGATTAAATATAATAGAAATAACAGAAAATAATCTCAGCTATTGTAATGATCTTAAGCCTGTACTGAGCATATCGAAGTGGGATATAATGGGATATGATGAGATAATCGTAAATTACTTTATATCAGCTACCAGCAAGGGTTTCAGCGATTACCATTATCCCGTCACGTTTTTTTGATGAAATGGGATAACCCAACAAATTTCAAACACTATTACCTTTTTACATTATTGCATTTCAATATTTTTGCAATAACACCCTTCATCCCTCCCTTTTTTTAGGGAGGGTGCCAAAGGCGGGAGGGTCTGGAGATGGCTGGGGTGAGGCCAGAGCCTGCACTGAGCTTGCCGAAGTGGGATATAATGGGATATGATGAGATAATCGGAAATTAATTTATATCAGCTACCAGCAATGGTTTCAACGTTTACCGTTATCCCATCGCTTTTTTTTGAGACAATGGGATAACCGATGTGTGGTAATCCATTTGGGAGATCGAGTGGGTAGCAATTGGATAATTTTGTGCAACATGTTGGCAATTTTTATATGGTTATTAATTGCCTACATGAATCGGCCTGAAGGGCCACCATCCCATAGCGGTGGGCAACGCCCATCGAATTCAAATCCAATCCCACAAAGAATGGGATATGATGAGATAGTCGTAAATTACTTTATATAAGTCACCAGCAAGGGTTTCAGCAATTACCATTATCCCATCACGTTTTTTTGAGACAATGGGATAACCGATGTGTGGTAATCCATTTGGGAGATCGAGTGGGTAGCAATTTGACAATTTTGTGCAACATGTTGGCAATTTTTATATGGTTATTAATTGCCTCTTTGAATCGGCCTGAAGGACCACCATCCCATAGCGGTGGGCAACGCCCATCGAATTCAAATCCAAACCCACAAAGAATGGGATATGATGAGATAGTCGTAAATTACTTTATATAAGTCACCAGCA
>CAIYTJ010000394.1 GCA_903929065.1 uncultured Bacteroidales bacterium
AAAACAGGATTATCGTTATAAGTGATGACAGCATGTTCAATGGCAACTGGTTGAGCTAAGTTATTGCGAGCAATATTTCCCAACTTTTGAATAATCTCATCCATTTCGACTTTACTCAACGGACTTGATTTGCCATCGTTGTTTATACCTATGGCCAAGAATCCGCCACCAGGATAGTTGGCAAAAGCAGAAATGTGTTGTGCTAAGCGTTCTGTCTTTGTTGATAATGCACATTTCCAATCTATCTCATTCAATTCCTGTGGAATAGGATTCAAACTTTTATTTAATAAATTGATTGCTGTTTCTTCCAATATATTCATACAATAATAATCTTTTCTTAAAGGTCGTATGAAACTCGCATGTCAGATTATCACTGTCTTTGGTGAACCTTTGTGTTCATGCTCGTTTCATGGTTCAAAATTACTAAAATAATTTATCATGAAGAATATTTGGTCAAGAAAAAATAAAAAAGTTAATTTATTAAGGAAAACTAAGCAGATCAAAAATAGAGAAAAACATTGTTTATCAATTATCCAATAAAATCAGTTAGGTTCTGCTTTTTCCAATCCGGGTAGGTAATTTGTTTTTTTGCTTCAAATGCCCGTTTTAATGAATGAACGGTACCAAAACCGCAATTTTCTGCCAGAACTTCGAGTGAATATCTGGGGTTTTCTTTCACTACTTTCTCTAATTCGTCCACTCTGAAACTATTTACAAAAGCACAGAAATTCTGATTGTAACGCTGGTTAATGATCGTTGAAATGTAGGTTCGGTTTGTTCCTATTTCCTGAGCAATATCCTGAATGGTTAGATTTGCATTCAGGTACATTTTTTTATCATTAAATAAAATCAGGATTTTACTCAATATAATATCTTGAGATCCTGCTAATAACTTATTTACTTCGATTTCCGATTCAACTTCCAACTCAAATGTAGGATTCAATACTTTTTGTTTCATGCCCATCCACCCTACACTGAAAAACATTGCAGAAAAAACAAAAGAAACAAAAACAGAAATAATTGTTGGTAAAAGTAAGTTGTAAGTCATTTCATGAACAAAATATGCTCTACCTAAACTTGTCCACAATATGGAAACAATTGCTGTGGTTGTCATAGCAACATTCATTAGTTGTACTTTGGTTACTCCTGTATCATCAATATCGGAATAATAAAAAGCAGCTTTACTGCCATATTTTTTAATAAGTATGAAGTTACCTGTCAGAGTACAAATAATCTGTATAATAAAAGTAATTCGAATTAGAATGAAAATGATTTTTAAAAAGTGAATGCCTACTGAATCTGAAGTAAAACCCCTCTGGAACACCCATGTTTTATATTCTTCAAAAGGAGTAAGAAATATACCCAAGATATAAAGAAGAAACAACAAGGTTGGAACTACCAGATAGCGAGCATGAACCTTAAATGAAATTTTGTCATCGACGGTAAGCAACCGTGTGTAAATGTAAAACAACGGGTAACCCAATAGTGCTGCATATTGGTTAACCGGTTCAAAAATTGGATAAACTGAAGTGAGTGGTATAAAGAATATAAGATTACAAAAGAAAACCACGAAAGTAAGAAGCATGATTATTCCTAATACATTGCGCGGAATGCTATGATTCTTATTGCCGGTATTCAGTATTATTGACCAAAATAAAGTGACTAAAAGCGGGGTAAAAAGAAGTAAGTCTTTTATCATTAGCAAACCATATATTTAGCAAAGATACTTGAAAATATGTGGTTAGGTTCAATTATTATACCTTTTGTCCTGTTTTATATCTTTTGTCCTATTCTTTCATACCTTTTTTCAGTTTAAATTATACCTTTTCTCCTACACCCAACTCTTAACCCGGCATACTTTTACATGATTTTAATCC
>CAIYTJ010000395.1 GCA_903929065.1 uncultured Bacteroidales bacterium
ATACCCATGGATTGAATATAACGCAGCCAGCTTGTCGGGAACTTACCTGCACATTCCGGAACGCGAAGATATTCCTGAAAATATCAAAGAACAATTAATCGTTGAGTTGTACTCTAAATAATAAGTGAAACAATGGCTATAGTAGCATTTCAAAAACCTGAAAAGGTAATCATGTTGGAAGCTGACGCATTTCAAGGTAAATTTGAATTTCGTCCGTTGGAACCAGGTTACGGTATTACAATCGGTAATGCTTTGCGCCGTATCCTCCTGTCTTCACTCGAAGGTTTCGCTATCACTTCTATCAAAATTGAAGGAATAGATCATGAGTATTCAACTATTCCGGGAGTAATTGATGACGTAACCAACATCATTCTGAACTTGAAACAGGTTCGTTTCAAACAGATTGTGGAAGACATTGAAAACGAAAAAGTAACAATCAACGTTACAGGTGCAACTAATTTTAAAGCCGGAGATATAGGTAAATATTTCACCGGTTTCGAAGTGTTGAACCCTAAACTGGTGATTTGCGAACTTGATCCGTCAGCTAATTTCCAGATTGACATCACAGTAAACAAAGGCCGTGGTTATGTGCCTTCGGAAGAAAATAAAACTCCTAACCAGGAATTGGGTGTTATTCCAATCGATGCTATTTTCACTCCAATCCGTAACGTAAAGTATTCAATCGAAAACTATCGTGTTGAACAAGTTACCGATTACGAAAAACTGGTATTGGAAATCAGCACCGATGGTTCTATTCACCCGAAAGAAGCATTGAAAGAAGCTGCTAAAATTCTGATTCACCACTTTATGTTATTCTCTGACGAAAAAATTTCGATGGAAGTATCAGAAAGTGAAGGAAGCGACGAATTTGACGAAGAAATCCTGCACATGCGCCAGTTGCTTAAAACAAAGCTTACCGACCTCGAACTTTCAGTTCGCGCGTTGAATTGTTTGAAAGCTGCCGACGTAGAAACATTAGGCCAATTGGCCGGCTTCCACAAGCACGATTTGTTGAAGTTCCGCAACTTCGGTAAAAAATCGCTGACCGAGTTAGAAGAAAAATTAGAAAGCCTGAACCTTTCCTTTGGAATGGATATAGCTAAATATAAATTAGATAAAGAGTAAAGAAATGAGACACAATAAAAAATTTAACCACTTAGGCCGTACATCGTCTCACCGCAAGGCAATGTTGTCTAATATGGCTTCTTCTCTGATTCAACACAAGAGAATAGCTACCACGCTGGCCAAAGCCAAAGCGTTGCAGGTTTATGTCGAACCGTTGTTGACAAAATCAAAGGAAGATACTACTCACTCACGTCGTATGGTATTCAGCCACCTTCAGAACAAAGAAATGGTTACCGAACTGTTTCAGAATGTGTCGGTGAAGATTGCCAATCGTCCCGGAGGTTATACCCGTATTTTACGTACCGGTTTCCGTTTGGGTGATAACGCCGAAATGTGTATTATCGAATTGGTGGATTACAACGAAAACATGTTGAAAGAAAAAGCTGCCAAGAAAGCTGCCCGCACCCGTCGTGCCGGATCGGCCAAGAAAGCTGATGTTGCTGCTCCTGCTGCTGCACCGGTTGCCGCTGCTCCTGCTCCGGTTGTTGAACCGGTAGTAGAACCAGTTGTTGAAGCTCCTGAAGCAGTTGTTGAAACAGAAGAAACACCAGCCGCAGAATAATTCAAAAACACAAATACTTTTTCAAAAAGAGAGGAATAAGCCGCAAGGTTTGTTCCTCTCTTTCGGTTTAATTATTATTAACCTTTATTTCTTTAAAAATTCCATTTAAAGTTAATATCTTTGTTGTCTCTTCCTTTTTAAACAAATAGTTGTATTTATACTCTAATAATATTCCTGTGAAAAAGCTCCTGTTCCCTGCCCTGTTGATTGTTTTTTCTTCAATGACTTTTGGACAAAAGTATGTCCCGTTTCCAACTGAGAATGCCGAATGGCATATCAAACTTTCTAAAGGAGATGATTATACTCCCTTTTCAGTCGTATTGCAGAAATATATATTGAAAGGTGATACAACTTATAATGGGAGGACTTATCATAAACTTTATTATATCACGGGCACACAGGAACAACCTGTATATAAATTAAAAGGAGGGCTTTGTGAAGAAAACAAACGAATATATTATCATGACTATACTAGCTTAGTCAGGGGTTATTTATTTAATATAATTCAGAAGTCAAATGAGTTGAAAAATTGTATTAAAAGTCAACAATTGACTGTCAGTGATGAATACTTACTTTATGATTTCAATAAAACAAAAATTGGTGATACACTTTTTGTAACTCCATATGGCACTCCGGTTTTGATTACAAAAATAGATTCAATCCTTATCCAGAATTCATACCGAAAAAGATACGAATATGGAGCGTTATATGGAGGGAAAGATTACGCAATTGAAGGCATCGGCAGTGTCAAGCAAGGTTTATTAGGGGTAATAACTCCATTACCAATGTGTGGAGGATATAGTTGGGAATTTGTTTGTTTTAGCCAAAACGGAGAAAGTGTATATAAGAATCCTTTATATGCAGATTGTAATTCACCTTATTACCCAAGTACAAATAATTATTGCAATACTGGTGATTACTGGACTGTTTACGATTTCACACATTATCTTGGAGGTACACCGGTTAGTTTTCTAACAGGAAAAGATCAGTATTTTTTAGGAACCGATACTATTATTAATAGCAAAACTTATAAACAGTTTCTGCAAAGAACTCCCAATAACTTTTTACAACCGATTACCTTTTTAGGAGGCTTACGCAAAGAGAATGGAAAAATGTACGCTTATCTTAAGCAATATCAGAATGTAGGTGATTTTCTTTTATACGATTTCACGTTGAATGTTGGAGATACAATAAAATCTAACTTTCCTTTTGGACCATTAAGCAGAAAACAACTAGTTTATTCTGTTGAAACCATCCTGATGGAAACAGGTGAAATCCGCAAGTATTTCCATTCAACCGGATACAATTATATAGATGGTATCGGTTCAATTTCTGGTCCACTAAGTGTTTTATATGAATTATGTACCTGCAACCCTTATGTGAGCTCTTCGTTGGTTTGCTTTAAAAGTGCAGATACAAATTTATATATCGACAAATACAGTTGTACAGACGGAACCTGTTGCGATTTATATATGGGAATAAAAGATATTAAAACAGACAAGAAACATTCAACAGTGCTTCCAAATCCAACAAAGGATGTTGCAATTCTTCAATTTACGAATGGGGATTTACCTTCAGTTTCGGTAGAAATAATAAATGTTATGGGTAGAAGCATGAAGTCCATTCCGGTTACTAATTCTTCTGAATATAAACTGGATTTGACTGACTGTGCTGTTGGGATTTACTACGTGTTGGTAAAGTATAAAGACCGGACGGAATCACATAAAATAATTAAAATGTAATTCTCCTGCTCCCTTGCTGCCCCCCGCTGGCGTAAATTTAACTACGTCGATCTTCAATTCCTGGTAAACCAAGCGGCAACCAACGGTCAGCGACCAAAGGGAGAAAAGGCCGAGCGGTAGCCTAAATATAAAAATAAAACTTATTTGGCACAGGTCGCAGACCAGCGATAGCATAAAATATTATGAAAGCAAAACAAAAATTATTTTCAGGAATCATATCAATTGTTTTACTCGGAACTATCGGTTGTGAGAGAGATTTCGTTCCATCCTCAAATCCTAAAGAAGCAATATTAGGAAAATGGGTTATGATCGCAAATGAATATACTTCATTAACCTCGCATGAGTGGATAGAGTACCTGCCTGATAGTGTTATGAGATTATATGATCTGAATACAAAAGAATTGAAAGTACTCCCAACAAAATATGTAATTGGGGATTCTTTACTTCAGATAAGCGAGGGATCGCCTAGTGGATATACACGAGTAATTTCATATACATATAAATTTCAGGGAGATAAATTATTTGTAACAGATATGACTGATATATATTTTATGATTAGATCTTTTACATATCAACGAATAAAATAAATCTTTTGCTGGCGCATGATTGTATCATATAGCGGGTAATATATTAAATGAAAGAATACTATGAACAAAAAAATCAGTACATTATTTATTGCTTGTTTTTTATTCTCGTCGGTTATTTCTGCTCAAACAGAAAAAAAGAATACCCAAAATGTGGGTTTTGATCTTATTACACAAGGTTTTTATTGGGGTATCGATCACCGGATCAACGATTATTCAATAGGAATAGATGTAGGAAGTTCTTTAGGGCTTCTTGTTCCTCCTGATATTTCATTGTGCGTAGATAATGCTTTATATTTCGGAAAGGCAAATAAGTATGATACTAAAACATGGCATATTAATGCACGGGTAGCCTATTCAAAAGTATTGGTATACAGTCAGGAAAATTTACTTTTTTTAGTTCCTTCCATTGGAAAAACATTTTATTTCAGTGAGAAATTAGGAATTAATGTAGAATTAGGCTACAGCTTTGAACTA
>CAIYTJ010000396.1 GCA_903929065.1 uncultured Bacteroidales bacterium
GATAGCATCGCCGAAAGTTTCATGGCACATAATACTTCATCTGTTGGCACTGGGAATGAAAAGAAAAAACCACAACCTTTTATATTGGTCATTACCGGTTTGTAAGCAATCTGTTGATCTTGTGTTTCTACTTTTATCAAAAAGCGCTCATCCCTATGTCCGGTAAGGTTTAGTTCAAAAAGCAATTCCGGAAAATGGATATTCCGTCTAAATGCTTTTAATTTGTCATTTTCCTTATCCCTAACCTCAACACGCATTCCACTACGTTGTAAGAATTGTAAAATGGAATCTGTCATTCCCATAAATTCCTCTTTCGTCAAGTCCTTACAATCAAAGTCCAAATCTTCAGAAAAACGATCGATACCTTTTACCAATCTAAGATTAGTACCACCAATAAACGTGATTTTCCGTACAAAGTGCGTTGTGGACAAAAAATCAAGAATCATTAATTGAAGATATTCTTTCAGTATGTGTTTTTGAAAAATTGCGTTCTCTCTCATTTCAAGAGGGAAATAATTTTTGATAAGATCCAGTTGTATCATTATTTATAGATGCTAGTTAATAATTTTATTCTTTTCTCAAGTGTTTTATTTTTGAACTGTATTATGTAGGTCTGCATTAACTCCCAATTGAATTCATCGAGCATGAAATCATCGTCTAAACGTAGTTCTTCTAACTCATTTGAAGTATTATAAAAGGGATAGAGATAGAGTAAGTCAAGAATGGCCTTCTCAGGTTTAGCAAGTTGCAACGTACGTCCATCAGTGAGTGGTTTCAGGTCATAACCGAACATCAATTCCTCACTTACACTTTTGTAAGAAAATTCTCCAATAGAATTACTGAAATTGGCTGTTTTAAGTGATGTTACACTCGTTATCTGAACCACAGCTTCCGGTATCATTCCATAAAAAGCCAGTGCTGTATGAAGGCTGACATACGAAGGCCGATAGATTCGATTGGCAAAATACAAACTAAAATCAGGTTTGCTTATATATTCGGGGAAAGTATAAATGCCCTGACGCAACCGAACCAACAATCCACGCTTAATCCATTGTGAAAAATTATTTCTATCGAAATTGGGTTGCCAAGCATAAACCTGATTACTACTAAAACAGGCCAAATCAAACATCTTATTCTTAAATTCCAGGTAATTCATGATTCATTTCATTTCTATTACGCAGCAAATATACTGCATTACAGAAATAAAACAAAATATATTTATAAATATTATCGATTTTATTAAATAAGGTCATTTGACTAAACAAACTTCAGACTATTTAAGATGCTGGATTTTCTGTGAAAAATCTGGTAAAATATTTTTTTCAATTTTACAAGAAAATTGAGTACAAAGATCTAAACCGGAATTACTTCACACAGGTCATTGAGTACCGCTTAGAAAATCACCCATTTACAATAGCATGGTGGGGGATAATGCTACTAAGAGGGAAGGCAGAGGTGAAGGCCGGAGGTTATTTCAATATCTCTCCGACCCAATCTATTATTGAATGGAATGAGAATTGTTGTTTGCTTGACTAAAGTAGAACTTCGTTGATTTCAAAGGTCTTGTCAGTATCTAAACTTCCCAAGTAATGTTCGGTTATCACCGAGTTAGAATGTAACAGCATTTCCGATTGAGCCCCAAAACCTGGCGTAAACGAAAAAACACCTACACAACTGAATGTGTAAGTGTTTCATTTCCAAGGGTGGGCCCAACTGGGCTTGAACCAGTGACCCCCTGATTATGAGTCAGGTGCTACTAACCAACTGAGCTATAGGCCCGGTTTCCGTCCGGATTTCTCCTTTTGAAAGCGATTGCAAAAGTAATCAAATTTGCATTACTGCAAAAATTATCAGCCGGTTTTTTTAATTCTGTTTTCAAATTTCTGCCTGTAATCCACACAAAAAGTATATTTTTGCAGACTTTATGTAAGAATCAATCCTCAATTTTTAAAATTTATGCCAACAAACGAACCAAAACAAGGTCATCCGAAAGGTCTGTACTTTGTATTTGCCACCGCCATGTCAGAGCGATTCAGCTATTATGGAATGCGTGCCATTTTCACACTTTATCTTATCAAAGCGTTATTGATGGATAAACAATTAGCATCAACCATCTATGGGAATTATACCGGACTGGTTTATCTCACTCCGCTCATTGGCGGTTATGTGGCCGACCGGTATTTAGGAATGCGAAAATCCATTCTTTGGGGTGCCATCCTGATGATTATCGGGCAATTATTTATGTTCAGCAGTGCGCTTTATTTTCAAAGTGGTGATATTTCCCGATGGTTTATGTACACGGGATTGGCAGCTTTAATATTTGGAAATGGATTTTTCAAACCGAATATTACCACCATGGTTGGAAGTTTATATGAAAAAGGCGATAAACGGCTCGATTCGGCCTATACCATTTTTTATATGGGCGTAAATGTCGGAGCCTTTATTGCGCCGTTGCTTTGCGGATTCTTTGGTGACACCGGCAATCCGGCTGATTTCAAATTCGGTTTTCTGACGGCTGCAATTGGAATGTTTCTTAGTTTAATTTTATTTGTGGGTTGGAAAAGTAAGTTTCTAATCGGACCTGCAGGTGAACAGTTAGGAATTGAAGCTGCCGGAAAAATGGATATTCATAAATCTGAAAAAGAAGTTTCACCTGCAAACAGTTCAAAACAAAACATTACAGCATTTCTGGCCTGGATAGTGGGTGGTCTGGCGCTATTCGGATTGTTTCATTACGCATTAAATTTCGACCTAATCGGTGCAGTTATTTTCTCCATTTGCATTATTATTCCGGCTTATGTTATTTCTGACAAATCACTGACTAAAATTGAGCGTCAACGTATTTGGGTAATTTATATTATCGCATTTTTTGTGATTTTCTTTTGGTCGGCATTCGAGCAGGCAGGTGCATCCCTGACTTATTTTGCCGATGAACAAACTAATCGGGAAATCTTTGGTTGGAAAATGCCGGCCAGTTATTTCCAATCGTTTAATCCGGTTTTTATCGTGTTAATGGGATTGGTTTTCTCCAATTTGTGGATTTGGCTGGGTAAACGAAACATGGATCCGGCTTCACCTGTGAAACAATCGATGGGTTTATTTTTCCTTGCGCTGGGTTATCTGGTTATTGCTTTTGGAGTGAAAAATGTAGCTCCCGGAGTGAAAGTAAGCATTCTCTGGCTTACCGGTTTATATTTTATCCACACCATGGGTGAATTAATGTTGTCCCCAATAGGTTTATCGATGGTAAACAAACTCGCGCCGTTACGTTTTGCATCTTTATTGATGGGCGTTTGGTACATGTCGATGGCAACTGCCAACAAATTTGCCGGTATGCTCAGCGGTTTGTATCCCGAAGTGGGAAAACCAAAATTCATTTTTGGCATTCAAATCGTCTCACTGTACGATTTCTTTATGCTTTTTGTGGTTATTGCCGGAGTGGCTTCGGTGATTCTTTTCGGGCTTTCGAAATGGCTGCAAAAGCTGATGAATGGAGTGAAATAATAAAATAACCACTAAGGCACTAAGGACACATAGAAGCACTAAAATTTTAAACCGATTTTTTTGAAATTTAGTCTTTGTGTAGCTTTGTGATCTTAGTACCTTAGTGGTAACTATCTTAAATTGAATTTTTCACTTCTTTCGGTTTTAATTCAATCACTTCCAGATTTTGAATTTTCTCACCGTCAATTTCTATCCGGATTAATGTCTGGACTTTATGTAGCCCGTATTTTCCGGCTGCACCCGGATTAATATGAAGCAAGTCAAGCGATCGGTCATTTTGTACTTTCAAAATGTGTGAATGCCCGCAAACAAAAAGCTTGGGCGGTTGCTGAAAAATGGCAGGACGAACCAACGCATCATATTTTCCGGGATAGCCGCCAATATGAGTCAACCACACTTTCACCCCTTCGCACAAAAAACGGTTGTGCTGTGGAAACATGGAACGAATTTCATATCCGTCAATATTTCCCCACACGCCCCGAAGCGGTTTGAAGGCTGTTAGTTTATTCACCACTTCCAACGAACCCCAGTCGCCACAATGCCACACTTCGTCGCAATTGGCAAAATGTTCCAGAATGCGGTCGTCCAGCATTCCGTGAGTATCAGAAAGTATACCGATTCGGGTCATTTGTTCGTTATTTTATGTTCATTTTCCATGCAAAAGTAATAAAATTCAACAATAATACTTGGAAATAAAAGAACCGACAGACTCAAAAGGACTTATTTCCTGTTTCTGAAGAAAACCGTATTTTGTTTATATTTTGAATTTCGCTACTTTTGTACGCATTTCAGCCCACTATGAAAAAGAAAACCAATAGATTCAAACCGTTTATACAGAAAATCCGATTTAAATATCGTGTTTCGGTTTTAAACGAAAACACCCTGGAAGAATCATGGCACATCCGGTTGTCACGTTTCAGTGTGTTTATGTTTGTTTCCACTTTTTTTCTGGCTACTTTCATTTTGCTTACCGTTTTGATTTTTACCACGCCCATTGCCCGTTATTTGCCCGGTTATGGCGAAACAGGTAATCGTTCGAGCATTATCGCCGAATCTATGCGAACCGATTCGTTGGTACAACAAGTTGATTTACAAGAAGGTTATATTGATATTATTAAAGGAATCATCAACGGCAAAATGAAACCTGATTCAATCGCATCGCTTGATTCTATTGCATTGAAACAACGTGCTAAGATTTTAATGGAAAAATCGAAGCGGGAAAAAGATTTCGTTGACAAGTATGAAAAAGAAGAAAAATATAACCTGGCAAGCATCGATACAAAACCAACCGAAAATACGTACGTTTTCTTCCGTCCGACCCGGGGTGTTATTTCTTCGTCTTTCGATATGTCTGAGGGACAATTCGGCATTTATTTGATCACTTCACCCAACGAAAGTGTGGTTAGTGTGTTGGGTGGAACGGTTGTCTACGCAGCATTTACGTTTGATTTTGGGTATGTAATTCAGGTTCAGCACGAAAACAACTATCTTTCAATATATAAAAATAACACGCGGCTGATGAAAAATGTGGGTGATGAAGTGAAAGCCGGAGAGTGTATTGCCATAACCGGCGATGCTTCGGGTAAAAAAGCCGGTTCACAGTTTTATTTTGAACTCTGGAAACAAGGAAAACCGATTAATCCGGAGGAAGTTATTATATTTTGACCCCTACATCCCCTAAAGGGGACTTTGAAATTTTTCATGACAGAAAATAAAAAACAAATTGCAATATTAGGTTCAACAGGTTCCATTGGAACGCAAGCGCTGGAAGTCATTGCCGAAAATGATTCGTTGTTTGAAGTTTATGCGCTGACGGCAAACAATAATGTTGATTTGCTGATTCAGCAAGCGCAGAAATTTCAGCCGGAAATGGTGGCTATCGCCAATGAATCGCTTTTTCAGACACTGAAAACGGCTCTGTCTGATTTGCCTATAAAAGTTTTTGCCGGTGCAGATTCCATTGCACAAGTGGCAGAAATGCAACCCATTGATATTGTACTTACGGCAATGGTTGGTTATTCTGGCTTGAAACCGACCATAAATGCCATTAAAGCCGGCAAAAAAATCGCTTTGGCGAATAAAGAAACATTGGTTGTAGCCGGTGAATTGATTTGCGAACTGGCTTCAAAATATAATTCACAGATCATTCCGGTTGATTCGGAACATTCGGCTATTTTTCAGTGCCTTGCCGGCGAAGGAAATAATCCGATAGAAAAACTGATTCTCACAGCTTCAGGTGGTCCATTCCGCACCAAATCGATGCAGGAACTGGAACATGTGACCAGCGCTCAGGCGCTGAAACATCCGAATTGGGATATGGGTGCGAAAATAACTATCGATTCGGCCAGTTTGATGAATAAAGGTTTTGAAATTATTGAGGCAAAATGGCTTTTCGGTGTTACGCCCGATCAGATTGAGGTGGTGGTTCATCCACAATCCATCATTCATTCGATGGTTCAGTTTGCCGACGGTTCCATCAAAGCTCAACTTGGAATGCCCGACATGAAATTGCCGATACAGTACGCTCTCACTTATCCTGAACGGATAAAAACTAATTTTCCACGTTTCGATTTCAGTGTTTGCTCACAATTTACGTTCGAAAGACCGGACATGGAACGCTTTCGAAACCTGGAATATGCCTATTATGCAATGGATAAGGGAGGAAATATGCCTTGTATTCTGAATGCAGCCAATGAAGTGGTGGTGGCTGAATTTTTGAAAGACAAAATCGGTTTTCTTCAAATGAGCGATATTATTGAGGATGTGATGGGAAAAGCTGATTTTATTGCTAAACCGATTTACGAAGATTATGTGAAAACCGATGCGTTGGTTCGGATTCTGACAAAAGAACTGATTAAATAATTGATGGAAATCCCAAAAACCGAAGGCATAAAATACGCCGGTTCAAAGTTGAGGATTTTACCGTTTATTTTTGAAATGGTTGCCGGTTTGGATGGTATTAACACCGTTTTAGATGGTTTCAGCGGTTCTACCCGGGTTTCACAGGCTTTTGCACAATTAGGATATTCGACCACATCGAATGATATTTCTGCCTGGTCGGAAGTTTTTGCAACGAATTATTTGCTTTCAAATAAGCCAAATGCCTATTATAAAGAAATAATCGATCATTTGAATCATCTGGAAAGAATCGATGGTTGGTTTTCAGAAAATTACGGGGGAATGCCAACAGAAATTAAAAAACCATTCCAATTAAAAAACACACGTAAACTGGACGCAGTTCGTGACGAAATTGACCGGTTGAATTTACCGTGGCACGATAAATGTGTGTTGCTCACCAGTTTGATTTACGCTTTGGACAAAGTGGATAACACATTGGGGCATTATGCAGCTTATTTGTCGGATTGGTCGCCACGTTCGTACAACGATCTGGAATTGAAATTGCCGCGACGTTTTGCATTCACCGGCAAAAATCATGTGGTTCGCGATGATATTTTCAATACGGTTTCAAAAAACGAATTTGATTTGGTTTATTTCGATCCGCCATACGGTTCAAATAACGAAAAAATGCCGCCAAGCCGGGTGCGCTATGCGGCGTATTATCATTTGTGGACGACCATAATAAACAACGACAAACCGCAGCTCTTTGGCAAAGCCAACAGGCGTGAAGATTCGCGGGATATTTGTTGCAGTTCGGTTTTTGAAGAATTTCGCAAAAATGAAACCGGAGAATTTCTGGCGATGGAAGCTTTGCGGAAACTAATAAAGGAAACAAATACGCGTTACTTAATGTTGTCATACAGTTCAGGTGGAAGAGCCACCAAGGAACAGTTGCTGGAAACAATTTCAAACACAGGAAAATTACTTGAAATCAAACTAATTGATCATAAAAAAAACGTCATGAGCAATATGCGTTCCACCAGCGAATGGATAAATAGTGACGGAAAACACAATGAATATCTCTTTTTAATGGAAAAGACTTAAAGTCAACAGTCGCCTTCAACCGACATAAAAAAATGTAATAAAATAATAATGTCTGGAGTCAGGAGACTGGAGACAATATAAAAATAAACAACTCAACAACATAATTTGTATTTATGGAATCATTTCTTATCCGGGCTTTACAGCTCATTCTCAGTCTTTCGATTTTAGTGGTTTTGCACGAATTGGGACACTTTACGTTTGCACGTTTGTTCAAAGTTCGTGTTGAAAAATTTTATATGTTTTTCAATCCGAATTTCTCATTAATTCGTGCCAAAAAGATTAATGGCAAATGGGATTTCAAATTTCTTGCTAAAAACGTTCCAGCTAACGAACGCCAGAAAATAGATGCATTTGGTAAAGAGGTTCTTGATGCGAAAGGAAAATCGGTGATGGAACAAATTCCTGTTGCCGAATTACCTGATGCCGATTGGCGTAAATATCCTGAAACTACGGAATGGGGAATCGGTTGGTTGCCGCTGGGTGGTTATTGCTCCATTTCGGGAATGGTTGATGAAACCAAAGATATAAACCAACTGGCAGCCGAACCGCAGCCTTGGGAATACCGTTCACGTTCAGTTTGGCAACGTTTACCCATCATTATTGGAGGTGTTTTTGTTAATTTTGTTTTAGCCATGGTGATTTATTCTGCCGTTCTATTTACGTGGGGGCAGGAATATTTGCCGCTTAAAAATGCAAAATACGGGTTGAATTTCTCGAAAACATTAATCGAAAACGGTTTTCAAAACGGAGATAATATTCTGAAAATTAATGGACAACCGGTAGATCGTCCAGAAGATATTGTTGAAAAAGTTCTGATTGAAGGCAAGCAAAACGTAACGGTTCAACGGGAAAATCAGCTGGTCGACATCACATTACCAAAAGATTTTAGTCAGAAAGTACTGGCAGCCGGCGAAAAAGAATTTGTTACTGTCCGATATCCGTTTGTGATTGGAAAAATTAGTTCGGGTTCACCTGCCGAAAAAGCAAAATTGCAAACAGGCGATAGCAGTACCGGTATAAATGGAAAATCAATGACCATTTTTCAGGACATAGCCAATGAACTGGATGCAAATAAAGGTATTCATATAAATCTCAGCTTTGTTCGTCATGGAAAAGCCATGCAATCCGAAGTTCAACTGACTGATAATGGTAAGCTTGGTGTTGAAGTTTTTTCTCCTGTAAAATTTATCAAAGTCAATACAATTCATTATAGCTTTACACAATCAATTCCTGCAGGGATCAATCTTGGCTGGGGAAAATTAGTGAATTATGTAAAAGGAATTAAACTGGTTTTTACAAAGGAAGGTTCTAAACAAGTAGGCGGTTTTGGATCAATGGGCAGTCTTTTCCCACCAACATGGAATTGGGAAGCCTTTTGGTCATTGACAGCACTTATCTCTGTTATTCTGGCATTTATGAATTTATTACCCATTCCTGCTCTTGATGGCGGTTATGTTTTGTTTTTAATTTACGAAATGATAACAGGCAAAAAACCAAGTGATAAGTTTATGGAATACGCACAAACTTTTGGAATGTTGCTGCTTCTGGGGTTGATGCTTTATGCCAATGGGAATGATATTTTCAGGCATTTTTTTAATAAATAATCATATTGAAACGTAATGATAGAAGATGTTGAAATTGGTTTCAACATCTTTTATCTATTTTTGAAAGTCCTACAATTATTAATTTCCAAATGAAAAAAACAATAGCATTTAATCCGCTTTCCATGCCAACCTACGTTATGGCAAAACCAATCGGGTCGAGTTGCAACCTGAATTGTGCGTATTGTTACTATCTGGAAAAGGAAAAATTGTACGAGAATCGTAAAAGTTTTCAAATGAGCGACGAAACGCTCGAAACATATATCGAAAGTTATATCAATGCTCAGCCTACCAACGAAATTATGTTTACGTGGCATGGCGGCGAAACACTTTTGCGCGACCTGAGTTTTTACCGGAAAGTATTGATGCTTCAAAAGAAATACGGTCGTGGCCGGACAATAGATAATACGCTGCAAACAAACGGCGTTTTATTAAACGATGAATGGTGCCGGTTTTTTAAAGACAATAATTTTCTAATCGGGATTTCAATAGACGGACCTCAACATTGCCACGATATTTACCGCAAAAATAAAGGTGGAATGGGCACTTTCAAGCAAGTGATGCGCGGCATTGAATTTCTTCAAAAACATAAGGTGGAGTTCAACACCCTTTCGGTTATAAACGATTATAATGTGAATTATCCGTTGGAAGTTTATCGGTTTTTTAAAGAAATAGGCAGCAATTATATGCAGTTTTCACCCATTGTGGAACGCATTTCGCACGACCGGACTGATAAATTGGAATTGCTTCCGCCCAGCGATCATTTTCAATCGGAATTAGCTCCGTGGACAGTAGATTCGGTGAAATTCGGACAGTTTTACACCACTATTTTCGACGAATGGGTTAGAAACGATGTGGGAAAATACTTTGTACAGCTTTTTGATTCTACGTTGGCAGGATATGTTGGTGAAATGCCCGGTGTGTGTATATTTGGCGAAACCTGCGGTCATGCTTCGGTGATGGAATTTAATGGCGATGTGTATGCCTGCGACCATTTCGTTTTTCCGGAATATAAACTCGGAAATATGAAAACGCATACCATTTACGAAATGATGTTTTCCGAAAAACAACTACGGTTTGGTGCCGATAAGCGCGATTTATTACCCACACAATGCCGTCAGTGCGAATACCTGAAAATGTGCAACGGCGAATGCCCCAAAAACAGAATTTCCGCTACCTCCACCGGCGAACCCGGTTTAAATTACCTGTGCTCCGGCTATAAATTATACTTTAAGCACACGCAGCCTTATATGGAATTTATGGCCAACGAGCTGTTTTTCAAACGTTCACCGGCTAATGTAATGGATTGGGCGCGAAGCCGGAAAAGTTAGTAGTTGACAGTTTAAAGTATTACTTGTTTGAAATACCAACCTAACAATTAAAGAAGACAGAATATAAAACTGCCGGAAAAAGAGAACTGATTTATTAAAACCTTATTATACGGAAGAGCAAATTGATTAACATCAATCTGCTCTTTTTTGTTATCTTTGCACCATGTTAATATCATTTCTCCGATACCTGTTTATCCTCTCTGTTGCAGTAGGAATATATAGTTGTTCCCGACCGCTGCCGGAGCTAACTACTGCCGAGCAGCTTATGGAAACTGCTCCCGATTCCGCTTTGCATATCCTTCAACGATTTCAATCTAAAAAGGTAAATGATTCCTATAACCGGGCTTTCTACGCATTATTGATGAGTCAGGCGTTGGATAAGAACGATATTAAAGAAGAATCAGATTCGTTGATTTCCATTGCAACTGATTATTTTGATAATACCGAACCTATACATGCCGGATATGCCTGGTTTTATCATGCCCGAACAGCCAATAACCGCGATAGCGTAAATGAACAGGCCAGAAATCTGCTCAAAGCACAGGAATATGCGGAAAAAACAACTAATAACAAGTTATTAGGATTGATTAATTATGATAAAGCAATCATGTATTTTAATCAAAGGCAGTACAATACCTCAGTATTATATTTTAAAACCGCTTCAAACTATTTTAATCATTTAAAAGATAAGAAGAATTTTATTTTAAGTGTATTGTATACAGGATACAGTTATTTATATTTGTCAAAAGTTGATAGTGCTCAGATTTATTATAAGCAAGCAGAGAAAGTAGCTTCAACTACAA
>CAIYTJ010000397.1 GCA_903929065.1 uncultured Bacteroidales bacterium
AAGAGGAATCTCTTTAAAATAGAAAAGACAAAGATGCTAAAGATGAGCATGTTATCGGTGGAATAGTTGATTCTTATTATAAAGAATTTTCGAGCTACCCTCCTCACCCAAAACAAGACAGTTTGGTAGATGAAGTTTTTAATCTAATGCTTCAACGTGAAAAATCGTTGATATTTGTAAGAAGAATAGCATCAGTTAGGGAACTTGAGCGAAAACTTTTAAAAAAATACAGTGATTATATTCTGAATTCTGTTCGAAATATCAGAAACTATACGAAATATCCATCACTCAGAAAATTGATTGAAATAAGTGAGCTTGAAAAAAACAGAGAAGATATTGACAGAATAACTGATTTGCTTGCAAAACGATTAGCAAAAGACTTAAAAAAAGAATTTAATAATTACTTTGATACGGAATTAACTTCTTCTCAGCAAATTGAAAACGACTTAAGAGAACTTTTTAATGCAGGTGTTGACAATAATGAAATTGTAGGATTTCAAGAAGAGTTTAAACAGCATTTACATCGTAATTCTTTTAAATCAAATTTTATTGAGATTGTAACGAGTTTGCTTTTGAAAAAATGGAGAAAAGAGCTTCTAATCGATGATGATGTTGAAGATGAAAATTCACCGATTGATGAAGACGAATCTTCAGAAGAGAAGTCACCTTATTTCTTTCAACGATTTTTTTACAACGAAGGGAAACCGTTTAAAAAACGAATGTACCAAAAGAATTGGTTTGAACTGAATTTGATTTTAATTGATGAAAGATACAATTTATTTGAACTTGACAGTCAATTATTGTCAAACGAACCGGATTTTATAAATGAAAAGAACGAATTCAAAAAATTTGGTTTATTGAGGAGTTCTGTCATTAAAGCAACCCGCAGTGAAAATAAGAACAAAGTATTAATACATGATGACTTCAAAACCAACACATTACTAACAAATATTTTATTGGAGTTAGTGCCTGAAAGTTTTTCAAACTGGATAGAAGCTCACAGACTACCAGAAAACACAAATAGTTATTCCCGGTTTATAGATGAACTTGACACTCTGAATGAGATACTTCGAAGTATTTTCAGGCAAGGAAGCGGACTAATCCCTACCTTTATTGCTGAAGCTCTGACAAAAGGTAAACATGCGAATGATGATATTAATACAGAAATGAGAAAACTTCTTACAGGAGACTTCAGATTTGTATTGAATGAGATTGAAGATGTATTAAATGATTATAACAAAATCAAAGAAAAAAACTTCGACGATAAGAATAAAATCAGGTATAATTTAATTCAACAGTTGCCGGTTCTTGGCGTTAGTGGTCACCATAAGCGTGATGTACGTAAAACAGCTATTCAGTTCCGAATGCCCGGATATCCATACGTCCTTATAGCTACTGATATTTTAAAAGAGGGAGAAGATCTACATTCTTATTGTAAAAACATATATCATTACGGGATTGCCTGGAGCCCTTCAGATATGGAACAACGTACTGGTCGAGTTGATAGAATTGATTCATTGGCATATCGCAATATTAAACAAACTGAGAATAAAGATGATTTAGAATTGGCTTTTGCAAATAAACTTCAGGTATTTTATCCCTATTTAGCAGATACTCTTGAGGTTAATCAAATGTGCCGTCTATTCAATGGAATGAATAAGTTTATTGATATTTTTTACAATGATTTATCAATTAAAATTGAAAGAGATTCTAGGGCTTGTGTTGACGAGTTAGTAGAAAAAATAATTCCTCAAAGAACCGGCTTGCTTGAATCAAAATATGATATTCACAATTTTGTCGTAATACCTGATAAAGGAGAGGAATTTATACCTAAAGAAAACAATACGGTTCAATTTGCAGTATTGCAAAATAAAATTAGTGATATTTATATTGAGCTATTAAATGAAAGTTATCATATACTACCTGATTTAGATTTAAACTTACTGAAAATAACTGGTGTAATGAGCGTTAGGAATAACAGACAAGGACCATTTGAAATTTTCATTGATCAGAAAAAACAACTGAACATGTTTGAATATAAAATGGAATCTTGTCTCGGTCGTGTGAATGTATTTGGATCATACACGAATAAACAAAAGCTTATAGAAATGATTGAAGATAGTGATTTAGATATTATTGCTATCGAAAAGAATTCATTTATTTGGTTACAATTTAAAATGAAAATCGATG
>CAIYTJ010000398.1 GCA_903929065.1 uncultured Bacteroidales bacterium
CAGGACTTCGTAATCCTGAATTTCACCCAGTTTATCCTGAAAATATTTCAGCTTTTCGAGTTTTTCTTCTTCTTCCTTTTCAAGGTATGAAAGAACCTCAACTATATACCTGAATTTCTTGAAAGCAATTCTGATTTCATGAATATCTGCGGCATCATCGTTTTTCCTTGCTTCAACTTTCTGAATCAGTTTATTCAGTGATTTCCGGGTTCTTTTCTCTATATTGGAAATATCCGGTTTGAATTTCTTTTTTAAAGCAGGAAATTCCAGTTCTTTCTTTTTACTGAACCGATCTGTTTTTCCTTTCAGTTTTGTTTCCTGTTCTTTCAGGAATGAGAGATAATCTACAATCTCCGTATTCTGATCAATGCTTTCGAGTTTTAGTATCTGAACCTGAACATCCCGCAATTTTCCAAACAATCTAAATGCTCTTTCGCCATTCTTCACATCCGACAAATTCAGTTTATATACTTTCAGAATTGGAAATATCCGGCGGAGAATGACGCGCTTATCATGAATTTCATTTTCAGTCGTTTCTTTTTCTATTTCCCGGTATTTCCTGACAAGCTGATTGTAGTTTTTGATGATGGCGTTCATTGTTTCATCTTCATTTTCATGCCCAGATTCTTATAAATCTTCTTTAATCGTTTCTTGTGCTTAATTTCGAAAGTGGCATTGAAAAGCGAGTTTTGCAACACATCTGCATCTTTAAGCAGTTCGCTGTATTTATCGTGTTTTGTTTTCTTGTCGCTGTGATGGCTGATAGCGGTTTTTATAATTTGTATTTCCTCTTCTGTAAATATTTCAAGGTCACGCAATAAACTTTCAGCTTCGGTTGCACCCAATGCAGCATGTTCCTTCACATAACCGTATTTGTAAGTATAAATATCGTGTAACAAACCAATGATTGTACACAATTCAACGTTCAGCTTTCTTTTAATGGCCAGCAAGGTGCAGTTTTGGGCAACACCGTACAAATGAACAATACCATCTCTTTGATCGGCAATATTCTCTTGATTCAATAAAACAGTATCAATTTCATTTTTTACTAATTCCAGCCTTCCCACAATTTTTATTTTTGTATGGTTTTTTTCTTAATCTCTTTCCAAAGCGCCTTGAACGAAGCTGCCGCTTTTGAATTGGGCACAAAATCTGCCAAAGGCTTTCTGTAAATTCCCATCTTCTCAACATCTGCCATAAAAGGAATAGCAGAAATGCACAAATTGGGCATTTTCCGTTCAAGTTCTTTCATCATATTCTGATGAACTGATTTCCGTACTTCTACCATAGAAAAAAATGGAATTAATGCGGATGTTTTCAACTCATCTTCTTCAAAAAATGAGATAATCTGGTCATAAGTCCGCAGACAAAGTGGGGTTGGAACTGTGGGAATAAGAATAAAATCGCAGGCATGAAAAATGTTTTCAGCTAAAATGGAAATTCCGGGAGGACAATCCAGAAAAACAACATCATAATCATTTTTTAAGTCCTTCAAGGCTTCCTTGATCCGTTTCTTTGATTTTTTAACCTGATCCAACATCGTATCCATGTGACGGTATGAAAAATCGGAAGGAATAATATCAAGTTTTCGGTAATCGGTCTCCGTAATAATATCCCTGAGTTCGATTTTACCGGTAATGATCTTTCTCAGACTGGCATCATTTCCAAAATCTTTATCGTAGTAAAAGGAAGAAGAACCCTGCGGGTCTAAATCCCATAAGAGGGTTTTATTTCCATCCAGGCTCGACAGATAAGACAGATTAACTGATGCAGCGGTTTTGCCTACTCCTCCTTTGATATTGTAAATGCCAAAAACTATCATGTTGGTTCTTCGACTTTCACAGCCTTAGGTGTTTTCTGTTTTTTTTGTTTCTTGAGAGGATTGAGTTTTTTATCCAATTCCTTATTCAAAATCTTTTTTGCCGTTTTCACATATTCAAGGGTCAGATCTCTTTCCTGTTCAAAAACTGATTTTTTGTTTTTCAGTTTCTCTTTCAAGGCAACAATTTCTTTTTCGAGTTTGTCCATTTTGCGAACAGATGTTCCGAGTGTTTTTGCAAACTCTTTATCCTGTTCCGTTTTCTGTAAAACTTCAGCATTTGTTTTAAAAGCTTCAACTACTTTAAAGGCTTCTTCAACTTTGTTTTTTAAATTCTTCTTTTTCATAATACAACTAATTAAAAGGTTGTTTTCAAATATTGATTAAATGCGAATTACAAAAATAGTATTATTTTATTGTTTGTGAGCATTATATCAATTTATTTCCAAATCTGATATAATTATTTCTTAGATTGTTCAGGGATATGTAAACGGGGACTTTGCTGATAAATACTAATATTCTTTGTTCTAAAAATTAATCAACACAATATTTCCGGTTACATCGCCGATTTCAAGTAATCTGTGAGCCTCTTCAGCTTCCGTCAGTGGCATTCTTTTAAATATCAGTGGTTTTATTTTCCCGTCTTTAAGTAGATGAATAAGCTCTTCCATATCAGCCAGAACGGGTTTTTTGTTCATTTTGTAGTTCACCGAAATGCCATAACTTTTTGCTTTTACCCCTTTTGATATTCCTGAAAACATATAGAATATTGTCTTTACAAAATAAGAGAATGATTTCAGGGAATAACCATATTCCACCATTAAACCTCCACGTCTAATAACCTGAATTGATTTCTTTATCATTTTCCCTCCGACACCATCAAACACGAAATCAACTCCTTCGGGTATTAGTTTATGAATTACTTCTTGAAAATCTTCTGTTTTGTAATCAATTAGTGTAGCACCAACGTGTTTTAATGATTCATGCTTCTGACCCGAAGCTGTAGCAAACAATTCCAGTTTTAGCATTTTCCCTAGATCCAGCAAAGCAGAGCCAACTCCGCCGCTTGCACCGGTAATCAAAACCTTATCGCCTTTTTTTACTTTCGCTACACGTGTAAGCATTTGGTAAGCTGTTGTGTAATTCAATATTACTGCCGCAGCTTCGGCTGCATCGACAGATTTTGGAATATATATCAAATGTTCGGCTTTTAGTATAATGAACTCAGAATAACCACCAATTGTTGTAAGTGCGGCAACCCGTTCACCTACTTTGGGCACAGAAATATTCGACCCTTTCTTGTAAACCGTGCCTACAATTTCATAACCGGGTACAAATGGTTTCTTAGGCGCGCCGGGATAATTATAATACCGCATCGCAATATCCGTTCCCCCGACTGCACATGCCTGAACTTTAATTAAAACTTCATCTGGTCCCGGATTAACCATGAAATTGTCAACAACATGAAGTACTTCC
>CAIYTJ010000399.1 GCA_903929065.1 uncultured Bacteroidales bacterium
CATCATTACCAATTCAAGTGAAATTAAAAATAATCCCACTGAAATTCCTGAACGTAACGGAATATTTACCACATCCCATGGCCGTCTTTTCAATGAAGCAAAAGCAGTTCTGGCATTGGCATAAGTATTAATACGGATACCATACCATGCCACGGCATAAGAACCTCCCATACCAACAATAGAAAATAACAGAACTAAAATAACTACAATTGGCGTAGATAAAGCATCCGGACCGGTTGCTTCTGCATTTGCCATGGATAAATAATAAACCATTGCCACTGCAATAATTCCGAAAAGAATAGCTAAAAACTTACCTTGTTGTAACAAGTAAGTACGGCATGTTTTGTAAATTGTGCTGGCAACATCCAACATGGATTTGTGAGCTGGTAAAGCTTTTACCTGTTTAAACAAATACAAGCTGATACTAAGAGTACCTACAATTACTAATGCACCAAAAAGTAAAAGATGCCAACCGTCAATACCACCAAAATGTGGAAAAGTAGCATCATGTAAATCTGGAATTTTGAGATTTGCCTCTGAGGCAAAGGATTTGGCTGACGTTAATATTGCAGCAATTAGCAGCAAAACAGCCCGTTTCATTTGTTTCATAATAATACTATTAATGATTTAAAGATGTGAATAAATTAACCTTTTAAAAAAGAAAAAAAATACGCCCAAAATTAGTTTATATTATCCGCATTTCCAATCGATTTAACACGAAAGTTATGAACAATTTGAATAATATTTTATAGTTCAACTTGACAGTCTGATTTACAATAATTTATAATCTTGCAAATTAGACCTAATTGCATAAAAACTGTATATTCTTTAAAAAATATCGTATTTATAAGGGCTGTTTGCGTACACGATTTGATATTTATGACCACAAAATGCATAAAAATTGAAGCAATTTTATCAGAAAATACAATACAAATTGTAATATCAGACAATAAGACAACTGCAAGTTATACGAAATTTAGTACCTTTGCACTCGAATTTTGTAAACTATGGGAAGAATCCTGGCAATTGATTATGGACAAAAGCGAGTCGGTCTTGCGGTAACTGATATGTTACACATTTCGGCTAATGGACTGGATACTGTTCCGGTGCATGAAGTACTTGATTATTTGTCAAAATATATAGAAAAAGAGCCTGTTGAAAAATTTGTAATCGGATTGCCAATCCAAATGAATGGACAGGAATCGGATTCAATGCAATACATTCGGCCTTTTGTGGTTGGTTTGCAGCGTCGTTTTCCGGATATTGAACTAATTTATGTCGATGAGCGTTTTACATCGGTTTTAGCTCATAAAACAATGCTTGAAGCCGGTTTAAAGAAAAAAGACAGACAAAATAAAGAGCTGGTTGACAAAATTTCTGCAACGATAATTTTGCAAAGCTATCTTGAATCAAAAAAATATTAATTCTAAAAGTACGGACAGGTTGCGACCTGTCCCTAACAAAAAACATGATTTTACCAATTTATACCTATGGCAATGCAGTTCTTCGAAAAGTGACTGAACCAATCAAAGCCGATTATCCAAATCTGAATACGTTGATTCCCAATATGTTTGAAACTATGTATCACGCTGAAGGTGTGGGACTGGCAGCGCCACAAATCGGATTACCCATCCGGTTGCTGGTTATAGATTTAGCTCCTTTCAAAGAAGATGACCCTGAATTGGGAGCATTTAAAGTGGTGATGATAAATCCTCAGATATTGGAAAAAAGTGAAGAAGAAATTTCCGGGGAAGAAGGTTGTCTTAGTATTCCGGGTATTCACGAAACGGTTATGCGTGCTGCAAAAATCAAAATCAACTATCTGGATGAGAATTTTGTAGAACATGTTGAGGAATTTGAGACATATAAAGCGCGGGTTATTCAGCACGAATACGATCATCTGGAAGGGCATTTGTTTACTGACCGAGTCACTCCTATCCGCCGCCAATTGCTGAAATCAAAACTTACTAATATTGTAAAGGGAAAAACCAGTTGCAGTTACAAAGTAAAGTCAGCATAAAGAATTTATGATTTTAGATTTATGATTGTTGATTTATGATTTTAGATTGAAAAAACCGGATTGTTTATTACATTCCGGTTTTTTTAATGAATATCATTGATATTTTTCTTAGTTATAAGAAAATATAGTTAAAGTCCCCCAAGGGGATTTAGGGGGCTTAAAGTTCAAACTCCTCTCCTGCTTCAGGTATTTCAATATCATGAAAACCAACAGCTTCCAGTTCTTTCTGGTAAAATTGCTGAACCGGATATTCTCCATGAACCAAAAAGGTTTTCTTATTTAATTTCGTATCCTGGCAACTTAAAAACGACTTCATTTCGTTGTAATCGCCATGACCGGAAAAAGCTTCAATCTTGGCAATTCGGGCATTTACTTCATGAATTTCTCCAAAAATGGATATATGCCGTAAACCAGGTTCCTGAATGCGTGCTCCAAGCGAAGTGGGTGAACAATATCCTACAATCAGAATGGTATTCCGCCAGTTTGAAACATTATTAGCCACGTGATGCTTTATGCGTCCGGCTTCCAACATACCAGAAGACGAAATAATTATGCATGGTTTATCGTGATCATTCAATGCTTTTGATTCATCCACATTTTTAATATAATGCAGTGAATTGAACCCAAACGGATCATCATCATATTTCAAAACCTGCTTCACTTCATCATTCATGCATTCGGTATGCATTTTGAAAACTTCGGTAGCATTAACCGACAACGGACTATCAACAAACACATCAATTTTTGGCAGTAATCCCTTATTATACAAATTATTAAGAACAAAAACTATTTCTTGCGTCCGACCGATTGAGAACGAAGGAATAATCAGTTTGCCGCTATTATTTACACAAGTTTCGACTACTATTTTGAGTAAATCTTCTTCGCTTTCCTTTTCTTCGGGATGCAGCCGGTCGCCATAAGTCGATTCGGCAATAAGATAATCACATTGAGGAAAAGCAGTTGGTGGATGTAAAATACGGTTATGCGGACGGCCAATATCGCCTGTGAATGCCAAATGCACTTTTTTTCCATTTTCAATCAGTTCAAGATTTACAACAGCACTTCCAAGCATGTGTCCGGAATTGGTGAATTTTACATTGATTTTGTCATTTATCTGAAACCGCCGATCGTAGGCAACGCCTATGAATAACTCCATGCATTTTTCAGTATCCTGTACACTATATATTGGTTCAACCGGCTTCAAGCCTTGACTTAGGCGCTTTTTATTAAACCATTTATTATCCAGTTCCTGAATATGACCACTGTCGGCCAGCATGATAGCACACAAATCGCGGGTAGCATTCGTGCAAACCACAGAACCACGAAAACCCAATTTATAAATATATGGTATCAACCCGGAATGGTCGATATGAGCATGACTCAGAATCAAATAATCAATAGTTGCCGGATCGAACATCAGGTTTTTATTCATCGTGTCCGTTTCCATTCCTTTTCCCTGAAACATGCCGCAATCCAACAAAATTTTCTTTCCTTCAATGGTGGTGATCAGGTGCTTGCTGCCGGTTACTTCACGGGCAGCACCAATAAATTTGATTTTCATGGTTCTTTGATTTGCGAACCACATAGTTATCAATAGATTTATTTTCTTCTATATGTCCTATGTGACTATGTGGTTAATTTATATTAATGTTCAAAACTACACAATTCAATTTACAATTCAAATCATTTAGGAAAATAATTATCAATTTTCTTCAGCAACATATTAAATTGTATAATTTCCATATTATTTCTGCATTTTTATTCTGTCTAAAAAGCCCATTAGAAGCTGTTTTTCATTGTATTGGACCTAAATAATGCTAATTTTGCCATCTCTGCATTGCAAAATGGAATTATTGTACTAATTTTGTGCTCTAATAAATGCATATGGAGGCGTTTTTTAAAACACATAATTATTTAGTTGAACAAGTGTATTTTTCTAATCCAAGATATCTTACTAATAAATATAATAGAAATACATTAGAAATAGTTAATCCATGTAAATATTTTGTTTTTATGGGACAAGTTAAATATTTTCTTAATTCGAATG
>CAIYTJ010000400.1 GCA_903929065.1 uncultured Bacteroidales bacterium
AGCAAACAAAGATAAACACCACCACCGTAATCTTCGTTGAAATCTAAACTTGGTACAAGCTCATATTTGGCAATTCGTTGGAGTCCGGAAAAAGTTGTTCCAGGTTCTGTTATTTTTCCTGAATCCGGTAGTTCCGGAAATTGTTTCTTCAACCGGGTTATTCTTTCATCGGTTTCAGGATGCGATTTCAGTGAGTCTGAATTAAATTTTGACTTATATTTAGTATAATCGTATGCTGTGAAATCTTCTCGTTTCAACCACTCTTCCCTGAATTTCAGATCAGGCAAGGTAAAAACTTTGCGATATATGTCCGGTTCAAGTCCCTTTGGCTTAACTGAGTCATATTCGGCCATTAACTTGAAAGAATTCAGGTAATCTGCTTTATGAAAATTTGAATTTCTGAACAGCACGTATCCTAATGAGTCTGCCTCTTGTTCCTTTTGCCGGTTTATATTGCCTTCGGAATATAAAATAGCTTTATATCTTTCCAAAGCTTTTGCACCGCGGTTATATTTTTCGCCATTAAGCTTCCATAATTGTGATTTTGAATCTACTTTATCAATTTTATAGTGACGCAACATAGATAGAATTTCATGTTTCAACATCAAATGGCCGATTTCGTGTGAAATAAGGGAAGCAAGCTCATCTTCGTTATCTAGAAAATAAAATGTACCCAAATTAATTACAAAAGTATTATCACCCATACTGGAGTCATTTAACGATAAATTCTTTGAAATAAAAAATTTCAGATTAGGTGGAATGGATGGATTCACTTTCCTTAATTCTTCAACAATTGAATCAACCAGATTAGTGAACCTATTATCGAAAAGATAGTCTCCATGAAGTATTTCCTCATTAAATTCCTTTTGGCTTTTTTCGAATTTATCTTTCAAATACCATTTTTCGCTTCCTTTAAATTCTTCTTTTATTTTTGTAATAAAAAGCTTTGAGTCTTCCAAATATTTTTTACTTATTTCTTTTCTTATCCGAAAGTTTGCTGTATCAATAGGTATATACAGTTGGGCAATAAGGTTTGTCAGTATAAAGGCTGAAAAAAATAATATCAGAAATCGTTTCATGTAAGTTGTTTTAATTATTTCTACAAAATTAAAAAAAATATTTTATTTACAATACAAAAAACAACCTTTCATCCGATTTTCGTTGATTGGAATGAATTGATTACTTTTGCAGTCAATCATTCTATAAATCATAAACTAATAATTACAATGATTCAGATTAAAAACAGTGATTTGGTTGCAGCCGCAGAAAAAGGAATGGATGCTTTTCTCGAGATTATTATCTATGCCTGCCTGGAAGATATTGATGGAAAGCTGACTTCACAAAGTCTTTCGCAATTGAATGGTTCGCAAAACACCCTTTTGGCATGGCACTATTTCACAACTGAAATGCGCGATGGTGGATTTGTGCAACTGATTCAAAATGGTTATGGCGGATATATCTTCGAAAATCCATTTGCAAAAGCAATCAAACAATTCGGAGCTACCGAACTTGCGAAACTGATTTACAAAGCCAAAGAAATTTATGATAAGAACAAAACGGCATTAGAACGTGAAACGACAGATGAAGAATTTAATGCTTTGTATGTGGAGTTTGAAGTTTTTGATGACCTGGAAGAAATTTATTTTGACATAGAAGAAGAACAGACGGCTTTAATTGCCGCGTATGTTGATAAAAATATTACTGATTTTGTTGAAATCGTCGACTGAAAATTTCGAAAGACATTAAATGATAAAGGCTTACCGGAAAACCGATAAGCCTTTATTTTTAAAACCAAGGTGGAGATTACCGGACTCGAACCGGTCACCTCGACACTGCCAGTGTCGCGCTCTAGCCAGATGAGCTAAACC
>CAIYTJ010000401.1 GCA_903929065.1 uncultured Bacteroidales bacterium
GATCTGTCAACAAGAGCGCAATCACCCACTTTGTAATAAATAATATTTGCGTCAGATAAGGCCGTAGTTTGAGCTGTCATTTCATTACCCGGCAAATTATCAAAACTATACATAAACAATATGCCTAAATTTGCTCCAACAGTTAATCCTGTTTGAGTATAGGTGGCTGATTTTAAATCTGTTGAAATTGTCATATTATAACTTCCGGATGTCGTTTGAACCTGAGCAAAATCAATTGTTCTGGCGGCATCTGTTGGAGTGAATGTGTAAATTACATTTCCACCAGTATAAGCAATTGTATAGTGAATTTTTTGAACGGATGGATTTCCAAAATGTCCTTTATCTCCTGAACAATCACTTGAACGGGTTGCAGTTGTAAAGCTAACTGTTTTGGAATTTGTAGAAATGTTACTGGCAGCATCCATGGCAGTTATAACTAAATTATACGAAGTTGCAGGGTTTAGTCCGGTAACAGTTGCATTTCCGGAAGCATCTGCGGTAATTATTTTATTAGCAACACCATTCGTGGCATCATTTGCTAAAAAGCTGGTAACCGGAGAAGTAACATTATCTGTTGCACTCAGCGTTAAATTTGCGGAATTATATGTAGGCGTGCCAACTACTGCTGCCGATACCATTACCGGAGGAGTTGCATCTGTTGAACCACCGGAACAAGTTGCAGTCCAATCCACATTATTTGGCCAAGCAAAGTTTTTTTCTCCCGGCATTAAAATGTATAATGGCGTGTATAAGTTTGGACCTGATGTAGATGGAATATCTATTGTGATAGTTTTGCCATCAGCAGCTAACACATATCCCGGAAGTGTAATCAATTGCTTGCCACCACTACTAGTATTACAATAACACCCTGCAGAAAGACCAGACATGGCTACGCTTGATTCAATTTTAATTTCGTAGTTACCAGTCGAAACCAATTTACAAGTCAAGTAAACTGTCGTACCATCTCCGGCAGTAATTAACGTGTGACAATACTGGACACTCTGTACCGCAAATAATGCAGCAGAGCTTAAACCAATAACAAAACAAATTGCAGCAAAACGCTTTAGTGAATTTCTCCAAGCTGCTATCGCAACAGTAACGAGATTTAATTTAGCAATTCTTTTCATGATTTTTTGGTTTTAAATATTAAATAATTGAGCGTGTTATTTTTAGTTTTTTACAATATTAGTAGTGGGCGATATTAATTGTTTAAACACTTCATTTTTCTCACCTCTTTGGTATACTCTGATATAATCTACATACATTTTAGCTTCACCGCTTTTTAAAGCTGTCACTTTATCAATGTCTGTAATCTGAGAAAAACTTCCACCAACAGCCAAATTAAAAATTATAAAAAATTCCTTTCTGAAGTAATGAGATGTAGTATTTGGTTCATCATTTCCTATAATTGGCATTTCAAAATATGGTTTAACTTCGGGGTATTTATCTAAATCAAGGTACATTCTTACAAAATTTTCATCCCAAATTAATGTATACAGATGAAAATCGTCTTGCAAACAATACGGATTTATGGTTGCCTTGCCTTTATTCGGATACGAACCGCCATTAAAATCCTCGCCCCAATGACATGCACCACTAAAATAGCGATCTTGCGCTTTGGCCACAATTCCCTTTTTACTGCCCATTTCCATTATATCAATTTCACCACATTTTGGCCAAATTGATTTAGGATAATCCATTCCTAACATCCAAAATGCAGGCCATAACCCATCAGCTGTTTTTGGAAGTTTAATCCGGGCTTCAACTTTGCCATATTTAAATGTAATTTTATTTTGAGTTGAAAGCCGACCGGATGTACAATTCCAATTCCAATATTTTTCTTTTTTGGCAGTAATTATTAAGCAATCTGCACCTGTTTCAGGTTCTCTTCCAACGGAGATATTCTCTCGACGGTAATATTGTAATTCCCCGTTTCCTCCTCCCTCACCACTTTTGACAACAGTCCAGTGGGTTTCATTCAATTGAGGTTTATCAAAATGATCTTCCCACACAAGTTTGTAATCTTGTGCATTTAAAATCACCGAATTTATTATTACCAAAAAAAACAATATCCCTTTCTTCATACCTGTTTTATGTACTTGATTTATTAAACCTATTCTTTTATAATTTTTGCTGTCTGCGTAAGATTATTTCCTTTTAAAACAACAAAATAAATTCCTCTATCCATTGAAACAAAATTAACTTTTATCTCTGACATTTCATTACTAATTGAGCTTTCATTTCTCAAAGAACCACAAATATCATAAATCTGAATTTTCTCAAATCCTGTTTGATTTAGTTTTATGGTGAGAATGTCTTTAACGGGATTTGGATAAACCTCAGATTGAACTTTTTGGACTTTCTCATTCAGACCGGTTGCACCACAATTTCCAACTGTGAAGTTATCATTGCTTGCCATACTATTTTTATTGCCCGTACCGCTTGAGTAAACGTAGTAGAAATAGATTTTATCGCCTGTATTTCCTAAAATTGTGAAAGGCACATTCGGTTTTGCTCCATGGGCGCCTACCGACCCCCAATTATTGGGTGTTTTACTATAAAACAAGAGACAAGTAGCATCACCAGTACCCGAAATGGTTGGCACGAAGGTCATTGTTGGATTAGTCAAATCCTTTGAAACTATTACCGAAAAATCGCCACTGGAAGTATTTACTACACAACCGGTTATGGCAATTCCTTGTTCTACTGTAACAGTTGTACTTGCATTTAAAGTTCCAACAGTAGCAGTAACGGTATAAACTCCAACAGTTGGTGCTGAAAAATTACCTAAATTGTCAATCGTTCCACCACTTGCCGACCAAACAGGAGAAATTGTCATTGGAAATTGAGACGCATCATAACCTGTTGCAGTAAGCTTCAATGTTGCACCCACTTTGATTTTAGAATTAGCCGGAGTAACGGTAACTGATGTAAGCTGTTGAGTCACTAAATTTGCAAAACCTCCAACAGTAATTTTTACTTTTGTTGGACTTTGCGATTGAATGGTAGATGAGTTATCAAAAACATCATCATAAGCAAAAGCATATGTTTTTGAGTTATTGCTTATATCGGGTTGATGAAAGAACCAAACGTATTTATTGAAAATATCTGTTTTAAAGTACTTTGTATTGTCTCCCCAGTTTTGCGATTGTCCACCGGGGATAGTCAAATCTATTGCACCACGGTTAACCGCAGCACTAAATTGTGCCTGAAATGCTTTATCTGCATCTTTATCGGGCGTTGCCAGCACATCTTCAGCTATTTTTCCTTTACCTTCAATCACTTCCTGCGTGTTGGGTTTCCCGCTTATATAAGCTAAAATACCGTTAGGACCAACC
>CAIYTJ010000402.1 GCA_903929065.1 uncultured Bacteroidales bacterium
GGTAATGATAACGCCCGCAAAAGTATCACCATTAGATTTGTAAAATGCAAAATCATTATTGACAAATGAATAACTGGATGAAGTTGCCGAGATGTAAATGGAATTATGAGCACTCAACGGTTGTTGAGCATTTACACTAGTTGCAGCAATTAACATTAAAAGTATAATACAACACTTGTCTGTTATTTTTCTCATAGTAATTTGATTGTTAGTATTTTTTGGGAATATTATAAAAGGAATAATTTTTGAGATTTTTTACTTTCTTTTGTTTCAAGCGTAAGAATGTAAACGCCTTTTGTTATGTCATTTACATCAATAGTTTGATTTGAATTTCCAACGGTTTTAAAAATAACCTTTCCAACTAAATTAGTTATTGAGACTTGTATGTTGGAAGAATTCATTAGACTTGTGGTAATGTGAAATTTGCCATCAGAAACCGGATTTGGAAAAACAGCAAACGAATTATTCTCAATTTCATTAATAGCCGAAGTTGGAGAAAAACTTGCATTAATCGTTTTTTGAGTTGTCCCCATAACGAAAGAACTAATGGCTTTCGATTCAATCAAATCACCACTCCAACCATCGAATTTTGCTCCGGATGTTACTAGTGCTTTTGCAGTTACATTTATTCCAGCCGGAAAAAATTCGCTTCGGGTTATAGTTCCCAACGAACTGTTATTTGAAATAAAATTAACTTTGTAGGTTGGATTTATTCCGGGAATTAATTTCCTAACATTCACATCGGTGCTTAGGTTTTTAATTCCCTGCACAACTAATTTTGCCATTTCAATAGCTCCCATTTCCTGAAAGTGCGTGTTATCCACATTTCCGTTCGAATAATTTGGATAATCACCGGCAGCCAAATTCATAAATATAAAATTAGTGGAATAAACATTCCCAACAGAAGCAAGCAATGCTTTACTTAAAGCATCCAAATCGATTAATGGTACGCTCAATGCCGTTGCTAATTGTCGAATTGCATCCGGATAAAGACCCCATGAACCATTAGGTAAATTATTGTTATTCATAGGTGTAATTAAAACCGGAAATGCTCCTAAAGCTTGTGTTTCATTAATATATTTCGTCAGGTAATCTTTAAACGTTGTTGATGGATCAAGACTACCATCGTTAATTCCAAACTGAATAAATACATAATCTCCCGCTTTGATAGTTGATTTCACACCCGCCCAGTAAGTGTTGTAGAATGTCATTGAACTTGTTCCGCTCACTGCTTTATTGTCAACTGCAACGCTATCCTGATTTAAGAAAAAACTCAACTCCTGACCCCAACCCGCTTTTGGATAATTTGCTACATTCCAGGTTTGAACAGTTGAATCACCAATAGTGTGAACTGTAGGTTTTGATTTTGCAAATGAAAAATCGGCACATTGAAGCCAAATCCATCCGCCATTCGGATTGGTGGATGAAACTGCAATTCTATAAATGCCATCGGTTGGAATAATTACATCGGTTGTATACGTTGTGAAAGTAGAGCCGTTAAAGCCAACTAAACCGGGAATGGAGGTTTTTATCAGATTTGTTGATTGACCGGCCTGATTAATGATTAAATTAACGGTCGCAGTTCCGATATTTCCACCTCTAAATGCGCCTGAAAAGCTGTATTTTCCAGCCGTTAGCGTTATCATTTGAAACATGGTATCGGTATAAGCTGTGGCATAACCGCCAATTTCGACATCAACATTTCCATTTGGGCTTGCTCCGGCTTTGCTTTTAAAAATAATATCGCCCCATTGTGTTACTCCTTTGTATTGACCGTTGAAAGCCCAATTGGTGGGATAAACAAGGCTCACAAGTCCTTTGTTACATGAAACTTGCTGGGTAGACCAGTCTGCAAAATTTCCGTTAAGAAGTTTATTTTGAGCTATTAAGCTGGTAAAGTTGGCGTTAATTGTTTTGTCAGCTTTTCCCATAATGAAAGTATCAATTGGTGTAGTACCTGAAATATCTCCACTCCAACTATTAAACTTGCCGAATGAATTTGCCATGGCTTTTGCCGTAACACTGATTCCTGCAGGGAAATATTCACTTCGGGTAATAGTTCCCAATACGGGATTATTTGAGTTAAAAGTGACTTTATAAGTTGGGTTAAGATATGGAATCAGAGTTTTTACATTTGCGTCTGAACTGAGATTTTTAATTCCCTGAACAACTAATTTTGCCATTTCAATGGCTCCCATTTCCTGAAAATGAGTATTATCCACATTTCCGGTAGGATAGGTTGTGTAATCGCCGGGAGCTAAATTCATAAAAATGAAATTAGTCGCATAATTATAACCGACAGAACTAAATAATGCCTTACTTGAAGCATCCAAATCAATCAACGGAATATTCAATGTAGTTGCTAATTGACGAACGGCATCCGGAAAAGTTCCCCACGAACCGGCAGTTGCACTATTTTTATTCATAGGAGTCATTAAAACCGGAATAGCACCAATTGCCTGTGTTTCAGTGACAAATTTGGTAAGATAATCTTTGAAAGTTGTGGCCGGGTCAATTGTTTGAAATCCATCGTTAATCCCAAACTGAATAAATACAAAATCACCCGCTTTTATGTTAGCTTTAACGCCTGTCCAGTAACTGTTATAATAAGTCACTGAACTGGTTCCGCCAATTCCTTTATCACTAATTGCAACACTATCCGGGTTAAAAAAGAAGTTAAACAACTGTCCCCAACCGGTTTTGGGATAGTCTGTTGCACCCCAAATCTGAACGGTTGAATCACCAATAGTGAAAACTGTAGGTTTTGCTTTTGGTGCTGAAAATCCGATAGCAGAAGTTACAATCAAAGTAATTAAAAGTAAGTTTTTCTTTTTCATTGTGATTAAAAATTGGTTGTAAAAATCAAACCCTCATACAATTATTAATTGAAAGAAGGAAAATTA
>CAIYTJ010000403.1 GCA_903929065.1 uncultured Bacteroidales bacterium
AAATTATTCTTTGATTAAAATCATTGCGTTTTATATGTGTATTCTTTAATCAATTCAGATTTATTTGAATGCAGCTGTCATTTGAATGCGTTTTCGATTCGGAATAAGCCAGTCTGACACGTTCATCATAATTTTTAACTAATTCAACATGCTCATCAATAATGTCAGTAAGTTGGTCGAAATAGATTTCGTTAATTTCTTTTACAACTTCCATTTCGTTTGAGAGTAAACAGATTTTAAATAGGTCTAAACCGTGTTGGTAAGTTACCTTAACAAAACCATAGTGTTTAAACCCGTTTACCTCAAATTGCAAACCATCGGTAATAACCTTTGGTGAATTAAATCCCCAAGACATCAGTGTTATTTTTCTAAATGCTAATACTTTCAAAATGTATTGAGCCATTTCCTTGTCTTCTTGATTGGTGTTCGTTGCTTTCATAATGATACGTTTAAAGTCAAACTTTTAAATCAAAAATAATTTCGGTGAAATCAATTGATGGTTTTTTATTGGTAGGTTCAATTATGTTCCGTGACCAGCTTCCAACCAAATTATTAGGGTCTTCACCATAGAAGTCGCCATTACCTTTTTTATTACCGCTACAAGTTAAAATTGGTAGAGGGTGAAGACGATATTCAATACCTTCATATACACTGCTAATAGGAACTTTGTCCAAGTCCACAAACTCGTTTGTGGTTTTGTTGACAAGGAAACGGAAGTACTTATATTTCCCGACCTTTGGTTTTATCGGGTTACGACCACAAATGTCATAAAGATTTTCACCTTCGCCCTCTTCATTTTCAGAGTAGTCACCAACCCAGCAAGTAGGTTGACCAAACCATTTACCACCTTTTGCCAATAGTTTTTCGGCTACGTTCACATATCGGTTTTCAATCCAACTGTGTTCAATAAGTTTTGCAAAGTCGTTGAAATCCCATGCTGTGATACACTCCCTTGTTTGAACATTACAATTTTTAAAATACTGTCCCATGATTTCTAAGTTTTATATTATTATAATTGATAAATTCTTGTGATTCGTTTTGGTCTTCAACTCATTAATAATACCATCGACATCTTTTAATGATAGATACTCATTCCAACAAACCCAATTTCTGCGGTCTTTTGATACCATTCGTTTCCAGCATATCATTTTTTCATTAGTATTTAGTTTGAAACCGACATATAATTTTTCTATCCTGTCGAATAGGATTAAATCTTTTCCGTTCCTTAGTCTTATTAAATTTTGATGTGTCATAATATATTCTTTTTCTCTTAGGCTAAGTTACAGCTAATCAGTGATTACGCCAAATTATTTGAGCTAAAGAATGCTATTTTTAATCAGAAATATAAGTGAGTGCGGAATGAAAAATGGGGTATATAAATTCGATGAAGGGGGTCCTGATCGCAGAACTAGCAACAGGCAAATTATATTAATTTGCCTGTTGCTAGTTGATTACTAATATGGTCTGGCGATCCTTCAGGAAAATATTAAATCTCCATCATCTTCCCTGGTAGAAGACGGGAAAATGTCGCAACTGGGACGTTAGCATTTGGTTCTTAAAATGCCAGTTGTTATTTGTTGAAGAATCCTTGATGATTGAACCCAAGAAAGGAATCCACTACATTTTAGGTGAGTGTTAATTCCCCAGTTGCTAGATGTGCAGATCTTGCGCATCTTCAGATCGGAAATGCGCAATCTTGGCTACGACAAAAA
>CAIYTJ010000404.1 GCA_903929065.1 uncultured Bacteroidales bacterium
CGCCAAGGACTGAAGCTCGTTGCCGGTCTGGATTGCCGACCTCGTCACCTCGACCGGAAAAGTCGTTCCGTCCTTACGCCGGTGCACGCTTTCAAAAGTCTGAGATGGCTGATTTGCCAGTTTTTTGAAGAATGTTTTATTCGTTTTTCCATTTCGAACAACGAATAAGTTCACATCTGACAAATTTGCCAACGAATAAGCATCGGTTACCATTCCAATCGGGCTTGAATCGACAATAATATAGTCGTATCGTTTACGCAATTCAGTAAACATTTCAATTAATTTGTCAGACCGAATTAATTCTCCGGGATTTGGTGGTATTGAACCGGCCGGCAAAATGTCAAAATCGGCTTTAGGCAATTTGAAAATGACTTCATCTAAGGAACATTGACCTACTAAATAATTGGTAACTCCATTTGGCTGAACAACGTTAAACCGTTGATTAATACTTGGTTTCCGAATATCCATGTCGATCAATAATGTCTTTTTACTTGCCATCGAATAAACAGAAGATAGATTTATGGAAAAATAGGTTTTACCATCGCCTGATTCAGTGGAAGTTACTAAAACAACAATATTAGTTTTTCGTTGAACTATGAATTCAACACGGGTTCTGATAACACGAAACATTTCGGTGAATGCCGATCGTGGGTTTTTTGCAACAATAAGCGGATCAGTACTCTTAGTATGTCTGATTGCACCAATCAACGGGAATGTACAGTTCTTTTCGACATCTTTTGTAGATCTAACTGTATTATTTAACAATTCAATAAGTATAACAATAACCGTTGGAATTAAAAGTCCAAAAAGTAAATACATTAAGGTTGTATTTTTCTTTTTATCTGAATTTGTTGTCGATTTGATACGGGCTTTGTCCAGAATAGTATTATCAGGTGTGTTGGATGCTTTTAAGATTTCTGATTCAGCTCTTTTTTGAAGAAAGAACGTGTAATAATTATCATCCATTTTATACTTTCGTTCAATAGCGTTCATTTCAATTTCTTCTTTTGGAAGCTGATCAATTTGTTTGTTAACTACTGCATAACGTCTGTTTAAGTCAGTTTTTTCAATTTCAAGAGCAGCTCTCATAACCCTTACTGCTTCAAAAACAGTAAGTTTTGCTGTCTCAATTTGTTTGGTATATTTGGCATAATACAGATTCTTTTCAGTTACTTCAGATCTGAGATTATATAATTCATTAATTTGTTGAACTGCGGCCATTAACACGGGTTCGTTTAAACCTAAACTTGCAGGTGTAATAACTGCACCATCTGCTAGATTTGTTTTTAAATATTTCGTTAGATAGTCGAAATAAGTTTCTTTTAATTTCAAATCAGCTATTTGAGCATCATATTTTGAGGCCTTACCCATCAGCTCACCTGTATGACTTGAAACATCAACAATCTTATTAGATTGTCGAAAGTTTGTCATTTCTCCTTCAGAGACACTTAGTGACTTAGCAACTTTTCCTAATTGATTATCTATGAATTTAACGGTTTTATTGGCTGCATCATTTTTTCGTTCAAGATTGTCAGCCAAAAAAGTCTCACATAATTTATTTATAAAATCGATGTCTCTATCCGGTGTTTCACTCACTAATGATATTTGCAGAACTGATGAACCTTCAACAACATATCCAAAATCAATTCGGGATGAAAAATCAGAAATAAGAGATTCTTTAGTTCGGAATTGAAAATACAATTCCATATTTCCCATATACTTATTTGCATTGTTAACTGTTATGAAAAACAGGTTGTGTTGAAGAGGCTGACCATAACTTCCCTCAACTTTAAAATTACTTAAAAGTTTATTGTCTTCAACAGTTATCGTAAAAGTTCCATTTGAATGTAAGGTAATTTTAAACATCTGATTATATGCTTCTGGCGAAATATAATCAGTTTGAATAACAATCGGAGATGTTCTATAAAGATTCCTGGTTCTGAAACTTCCTTTTGAAATATAATCTACTTTTAAAAAAGGAATGCTGTCTACAACCCTTCCAATCAGGTCGTTTGATCCAAGCATGATTACCTGATTTGTTGCATTTTTATAACCCGATTGAACTCCAAATCCCTGCATTAGTGCTGGTGAACCACTTGGTAAAATTCTGTTCTCTTCAATCATAACAGTACCGGCAGTTTGATATGTGGGTTTCCATGACCTGTTTTGAAGATAGGCTAATCCTAATGATAAAATGATTCCAATTACAAACAAATACCAGTGATGCAGGAAGTAGGAAACCCACTCCATGATGTCAAAACCCTGTTCCTCGTCATCGGAAAACGGTTTTTCGAGGTAATTATAATTGCTATAATTTGTTTTTGGATAATTTTCTTCCATGATGTTTTGTCTTTATTATCAGATAATCATATTAATAATTGAGCATTATTTTGTGTAATTTACAACACTAAATAATAGTGAAAGTGAATACGAAATCATTCCAATTAATCCAATGTAACTGTTTGTTTTATAGAAACTTGAAAAATCTCTTTTAATGTAAATAATATCGTTCGGATAAATATAATAGTATTTAGAATCTATAATGCTTTTCGGACGAATATCAAATTCAAGGATTTGGGTTCCTTTTTCGGTATCTCTGATAATTCGAA
>CAIYTJ010000405.1 GCA_903929065.1 uncultured Bacteroidales bacterium
GCATCAACATCACTGACCTTATAAATTACATCTTGCGATTTATCTACTTCATGGTATGCAATATTTCCATCAGAATCGACTTCCCAAATATCCTGACCATTCGGATCAATATATTTCACAGGATTTCCAGCACAATAGGCATACGGCGATATAGAGTAATACTTTTCTGCCATCGGATCTACAGCACTAAACCTCCCTATCGCCGCATACATTCCTCTCGCCCCATAATCATAGGTGTCAAATCCATGCATTTCCACAAACTCTTTTCCATTATACTTTTTATCTTGCAATCCCGGGTTATCACCCGTATTGCTTGCCCACGGTAATCCGCTGGGGTAATATTGTGTATATTGCACTGTCTGTCCTGTGGTAGCACACCACACTTCACGGTTATTGCCCAAATGGTCTTTCCGGAAATAATAAGATGTGAAATAGTTTCTTCCTACTGTAAAGGTATTATAACCTTCAGTATTGTAAACCGTTTGTAAGGTAGGTGTTACACCCGGATAAGTTGAGTTATATTCCATATTCCCCACATAATCAGTAGCACTATAGTCATTCCCTTCATCAAAATCGCCGGATTCTTCATTGATATATAAATTATCGGGACATACCGACCCTACAGGAATAATAATAGTTTGGTTATAGGTATAATACTCACTTTTAAGTTTCTGCCCGCCGGCATCGTACTTATTGCGTATCTGGTTTCCGTTTTTAAACTGGATAAGTTCCGGCAAATTTAATATATTATATCGGATTGTTACAATATCCCTATCTAAATCTTTTACCATATTGCCATTGACATCATAGCTCATTTCATTATCCTGATTGGCTTTGTCGTTGTATTCCTTTACATTATATTGGTTGTGAGAACCGAAAGTATCTGTAATTTTCGTTACCTGATTCCCATTATAGGTAAATGTCAGTGCATCAATGGGCGATGAACTTCCCATACGGCCTAAAGTCATGATATTGCCCATCTTGTCGTAGGTAAATGTCTCAGTATAGGCACCACTGGGTTGATTACTTGCATCATAAAAGGCAGTGCCTGTTAGCCGGTTTAATCCATCGTAATTGTAGCTGTAGTTTTTGGTCTCTCCTTTGTATGTCCAACTGCTTAAAGAAATATTGCCGTTGTAGCATACATTCGAAGTTGTAATTCCATCGGGGCGGGTATTATAATACAGGTTTTCAATAAAACTGCCACCACTGTTTATCTGTGAGGTCCAGTTACGGATATTGTAGGCAAAGGTTTCGGTATCTGCCGTTCCATGTCGTTGTTTAGTGATAAGTCTGCCTAATTCATCATAATTGTTCGAAGCCAAGGTTATCGGATTAGCTCCGTTTATACTGTAGGTTGTTATTTTGGGTCTTAGTGCATTGTCATAGGTATAGGTATAAAACTCCGTCAAGGGTGAAGAAATGGTTGTAGCAGTGCTATGTGTTTTCAGGGTTTGAGCTACCTGTCCTGTAAAGTTATATGCATTGTAAACAATATCATACCCTCCCAGATGATTGGTGCTTCGAGTCTGAACCACTTGTCCCTTATCATCATAATACATGGCTGTTACGGTATAATTGCCCGAGCCATCCAACAGGTATGTTCGAGTTCCTGTAATCAGGCCTTTGGCATTTAAGCTACCTGCAGAGGTTGCAGCCTCAGGATAAGCTTTGTCATAATTGCTATTAATCTGATAGGTAATATTGGGTTGGTTGGTTTGTAGCAATGTTGAAATAAAGTCATAATTATCGTAATAACTAACTGCTAGCGCAGTAGCATCAGGGAACTTTATATTGGTATACATACCACTACTTATGGTTTCAACAACAAGAATACTCTTATAAGTACTAATCAGATCAGTCTGGCTTGCGGTTATATTGTTTGATAATCCTGTAAATACTACCCGTCCTAACACATCATATTTGGTAACCGTCCATTGTTTTGGAGTCTTAGCCCGCTGATTGCCATCCTGACTCAGCACCAACCGATTGGCTAAATCATAAACCATGATTATGGGGTCACAACCGGGTAGTTTTTTATAAATGCAATTTCCGCGCTCATCATATTGGTACAAATAACAAAATTGATTGATAGTGGTTTGATCTGTAACTTTATTCGTTACTGATTCTGTTGTTCCGCTGATTAGTTTTGGCACTGCTTCGGGTGGTATTACACAACAAAGTTGACCCAAATCATTGTAACCATAATAAGTATCGACATTACCATCATCGTTTATATTTCGTTTCAACACCACTTGTTCGAGCTTATCTTTAAGCTCGTAACTTACTTTATTGTCTTCATCAGTAGCTTTTGTTACATATAATGTTGCAGCTTCATAATTTGAGCCTTTACATAACTGATTGCTGCTATTTACATAAAAATAAGCTATAGAGGCATCGTTAGTTTGGTAATCGATTGTTTTTTTATGGTCGTTGCCCCAATCTTGACCTGCCCCAATCTCTCCTTCTGCACGGTTCAGGGGCGAAGCTTCCAGCAATGTTTCTATAAACGGGCGTGAATCCGATCCATTGGAACTTACAGCGGCACTTTTTAAGGTGGTGGGGTCCACATAATCACCTGCATTGCCTGATAGTACTGCTGGTAACCATTTTATATTTTCCCTGCCTGCACCATCATATTCTACCATCGAAACCAAATCGGCACCTGAAGGTGTGATGCGCATATTGGCAGTTTGCGAGGGTCGCCCTAATCCATCAAAATATTGATACGATGTTAGTGACTCTGATTGATTTTCATTGAGGTATGTGGTAGTTTTAATATAGTTTTGACCTATTCCCGGTACAAAGATATTTTGAGTCATCGCGGTACTGCCTTCAGCTATCACCATATTGGTTGGAAATAAACTATTGGTTTGCCCTATCTTTGCATCAAAACTCCCTGTTGTTCCCACAGCATGAAAACCGGGTTTCAAAACTACTTGTTGGGTAGCTTGTAC
>CAIYTJ010000406.1 GCA_903929065.1 uncultured Bacteroidales bacterium
AAATCTAATATGTATACCTACTTCTGAGTCTAATGCTTTGTTGAGATAGACTAAGGCCTTGTCGTACTTTCTTAATCTCGTGTAATTGCGTCCTGTATTCAACATAGCAAGTGTATTTTCAGAGTCAAGTTTTAAAACTTCTTTGTAGTCATTGATTGCCTCTTCGTAGTAACCTAAATCGGATTTATAGGCTCCCCGATTTATATAAGCATTGATAAACTTTGGGTCTTTTGCAATCGCTTTGTTGAGCATTTCAATGGCTTCTTTGTTGTTTTTTTGTTCCGAAAGTGTAATCGCCAAATTATAATAATCTTGCGGGGATTTCAAGTCACAACTTGTAAACAATAGCAGAAGGATTAATACTCTAATTAATTGTTTTGTCATATTTTCATGTTAATCATATCGTTCATGTGTTTACTAAACTTGTCGCTGTGACTAATCATATTTTTTTATTATTACCCACCGCTACCGCAGGTCTGTGACCTGTGCTTTTCTACTAATAATTATAGACCCGGATTACAAATCCGCGTAAGCGGGGGTGTGTTATTTTTTTATTACTTTGTATGCGTCACTTTCTTTCATTTCTTTTTCTTTCTCGGAGTTTATCTTTTTAAATTCCTTCTCAAAGTTGCCCTTAAATGCTTGTTTTAAGTCAGTAACACCAAGTTTGTCAATACTATAAAGAAATTTATTTAGCGATTGTGTTTTTTTATCCTTATTGTAAGTGAAAGAATACCAGAATAGTTGAGCAGCAAAGTCATAAACTCCTAAATCCATCGAAATGTCCGCATATTTAAAAATATCAGTTAGTGTTTCCTCCTTGCTTTTGAAAAGATGAGAAATTTCATCTCGTCTTGTGATTAAATATGATTCTTTTCCAGTATTCGCTCTAACATCCATGCTGTATAATGGATTATGCTTATATATATCAATTTTAGCATTATCAAAATCTCCCCTTTCTCCAAACTTAATCTTTTCGTTTTTAACGTCTAGGGTGTTTTGAGAATAGAACTTTTCGTACAAAGCCCAGGCAGAATTTGGATAGTTTGCTAATATGTCAGTGTAAATGTCTATTGCATTCTTATAATTCCCTTTGTCATGCTCTGCAACACCTTTTTCTATTTCTCCATTCAACTGTTTGTTGAACAATTCTAATCTCCACGATAATTCTTTTAAATACTGCTTTACCGTTGAAGTTTCACTAGCGAAAATCTTTACAATTTCTAGATACTTCATGGCATAATCTAATTCTCCCTGTGACACATACATGAATATTTTTGTCTCAGGTATTAATTCATTACCGCTACTCATTTCCATACTGGCTCTCCAATAATCACTATTATTATCAGTCAATTTATGTATGTTCTGTGTCTCTGAAAAATTTGTTTTCGAAATTAATGTGCCGAAGTTCTTAACCCCTGGAAATTTGTCTTCGACAATAGTTTGGTAACCTGCCAAAACAGGTAAAACCTCATTTATAGCCCAAGCTTTATTCAATTCTAATTTTCGTTTTAAGTCAGCTTGACTATATTCTTCTTTTGCTTTTTCGATAGGTGAAATAATTTCATTAAAAGTATTGTCTAACTCGTCTGATTTCACGTTTGAGGTTATGAGAATTGGAAAATCAACAAGCTTTGTGTTCTCAAATTTCAAAGCGTTAATCTGATTTACAAAACTTTGTTCCTTAATTATATCAATAGTCGGCTTTGAATAGAACTTAATTGTTGGTTTTCCAGTTTTATGACTTACAATAAGTAGTGCTATCTTTTGGTCTTTCGAAATACCATAGAACTCTTTCTTTGTTAGCTTTACAGTTTCAGTAAAGCTTGTGACAAACTTGTCGTAATCAATATTAATGTCAGCAATCTTGTCGTTTGCCAACAAATTCATGGATATTTCAGGTTCGCTTTGAGCGAAAAGATTCATTCCGATTAATACACAAATTACAATTGCTAAAGTGATTTTTCCTGTCATATTATGTCTGTTTTTTTGTTTTTTATAATTACACCGCTATCGTTGGTATGTGACCTATGCTTTTCTACCCACGACCTACTGGATGTACTCATTAATTACATAAAGACATCGCACCGTCACTGGGATTTGCAATCCCGGTTCTTGTATTCTTTGGATTTTCAATCCAGTTGTAAATCGGATTTGTCTATATAGGATTATAAATCCTGAGAATACATACAGTTGGGATTACAAATCCCAACCACCGCATCAACCCTTTTTTCATTAATATTCATATCCGAAAGTACAAGTACATGTTATCAGGCGTGTTTTGCTATTCCCTTTGCTAATTCTTCCCTGTTTGAGTGCAAATATCTCAATTTTCACTCAACTTGAAATATTATGCAAACTTAAGAGCGTGTGTTAGGCTCTAGTTCTTTTTTCTATTCAAAACTAAAAATCTCAATTTTCATTAGGAATTTTATAACCTAATTCAGTAGCTTTCCTAAAGTCAACTTCTGCACTTTTAATATGTTTTATTTGCTTAGCCAATCCTCGACAATAATAATAAACTGCTTCTTTTGGATTAATATTAATTGCCTTTGAATAGTCTTCAATTGCACCTTCGTAGTCAGGTAGTGAGTGTTTTGAACTGCCCCTCCAGCTGTAATATCCGTCATTGTTGGAGTCAATTTTAATTGCTTTGTCAAAATCGGATATTGCGGCAGTAAAACCATTTAACATGTGTTCCAATCTACCTTTTTCAAAATAATTTCGCGCTTTAGTCGAATCAAGTCTGATTGCTGTATCCAAGTCTGAAAATGCTCCATTGTAATCATTTGTTTCAATTTTAGAAGATCCTCTATAACTATAGGCTAGTGCATACTTAGGGTCAATCTTTAGCGAACGATCAAAATCTGAAATAGCACCTTCATAATCATTAATGAAGTATTCAGCCAATCCTCTGTTATAAAAACAGATTGCCTCTTTTGGATCTAAATTAATTGTCATGGTATAATCAATAATAGCTTCTTTATAATTATTTGATAAGAAATATGCATGTCCTCTAAAATTGTAAAAATCTTCATTATTGGGATTAATTGATATTGCTTTGTCAAAGTCTGCAATTGCTTCTTTGAAATTTCCATACCAATTCTTTGCTTTCCCTCTGTGAAAGTAATAGACTGCTTCTTTTGGATTAATAGATATTGCACAATTATAGTCAGCAATAGCCCCTTTTGTGTCTTTAAGTTCAAACTTTGAAGACCCTCTCCAATCATAAAAGAATTCATTGGTTGGGTTAATCTGTATAGCTTTATTAAAATCTAAAATTGCCCCTTTGTAATCATATAATTTATATTTTGCAACTCCTCTGTCATAGTAAACCATTGAATTATTGGGATATGTTTGAATTGCATGAGTATATTCACTAATTGCTCCGGAATAATCTTTCAATAAAATTTTGGCATCTCCTTTGGATCTAATTGCTCTTAAATTTTTAGGATCTATTTCAAGTGCTTTTGTGAAATAAAGAATTCCTTCTTCATATTTTTTCTGCTCTATTTTTGTATCGGCTATAAAAATATATGCATCGGTATTTCTGGGGTCAATCTCAAGTGCTTTTGTATAATCTTCAATTGCACCGTTGGGATTTTTTAAATATAACTTTGCATCTCCTCTGCAATTAAATTCCTCCGCATTTTTTGCTACGATGTTAAGGGCAATAGTAAAGTCATTTATTGCATTTATACTGTCTTTAAGTGCTCGTTTTACAAGACCTCTAATATTATATGCCTCTGCATATTTGGGATTAATTTCAATCGATTTTGTACAATCAATTATTGCCCCTGCATTGTCGTGAAGATGATACTTTGCATTTCCTCTT
>CAIYTJ010000407.1 GCA_903929065.1 uncultured Bacteroidales bacterium
ATCGAGATCAAACCTTTAGAGATAAAGGCATCCACATATGGGTGAATGTGCAATGTAAACTCCTTAACTTTCAATTTATTCACCAAAAAGTCGATTTTACTTTCCAACTGGTCCGTAAACAGAATCGATGGTTTGATTTTACCTTCGCCATAACAGGTCGGGCAGGTTTCTTCAATATCGATATGAATCACCGGACGAACACGTTGTCGCGTCATTTGCAACAACCCGAACTTGCTTAAAGGAAGAATATTGTGTTTGGCTCTGTCATTGGCCATATTTTCACGCATTCTGTCAAACAATTTCTGACGGTTTTCTGTTTCGTGCATATCAATAAAATCGACTACGATTATGCCTCCCATATCGCGCAAGCGAAGTTGTCGGGCAATTTCATCGGCTGCTGCCATATTCACATCAAGCGCATTGTCTTCCTGCCCGTTGCCCGCTTTTGAACGATTACCGCTGTTAACGTCGATAACGTGAAGGGCTTCGGTGTGTTCAATAATCAGGTATGCGCCGTTTTTAAATGATACAGTTTTACCAAAGGCAGATTTAATTTGCTTGGTAATACCGAAACTGTCATAAATAGGAGCTTCATCCTGATACAATTTCACAATGTCTTTTCGCTCAGGGGCAATGAGTTCGATATAATCGCGAACTTCTGTATAAACTGCCTGATCGTTGATATGAATGTGCTTGAAATTCGGGCTGAATAAATCTCTAATTATTCCTACCGTGCGACCTAATTCTTCTAAAATAAGTGAAACTCCTTTGGTTTGTTGCGTTTTGGCGACAGCTTCTTCCCAGCGTTTTACCAAAATCTTCAACTCATTATCGAGTTCAGCTACTTTTTTCTCTTCGGCAACTGTTCGTACAATAACTCCGAACCCTTTCGGTTTAATGCTTTGAATCAGTTGTTTGAGACGTTGTCGTTCTTCTTCCGTTTTAATTTTTTGCGATACCGACACTTTGTCAGCGAACGGAATAAGAACTAAAAATCGTCCTGCGATAGAAATTTCTGCGGTTAATCGTGGACCTTTTGTTGAGATTGGTTCCTTAGTAACCTGTACCAGAATTTCCTGTCCCGTTTTAATAATGTCGTTGATCGAACCGTTTTTTTCAATTTCCGGTTGCAGTTTGATTTTTTGAATAGCAGGCGCCTTTTTACGGTCGCTCAACGCCTGCGTTGTAAATTGTGTAAGGGTATTGAAATTGGAACCTAAATCAAGATAATGTAGAAAAGCGTCTTTTTCGTAACCAACATCTACAAAGGCTGCATTTAAACCGGGCATTATTTTTTTTACCCTTCCAAGATAGATATTTCCCACGGCGAACTGCTCTTCGCGTCCTTCCTGGTTAATTTCTACAAGGCGTTTGTCCTCGAGCAGCGCAATAGAAATTTCGGATGTCTTCACATCCACTACTAATTCGCTATTCACTTTTATTATTTTTGATTGGGTTTGTATTGTTATAAACAAAAAAACAAACTTAAAGACAATATGTTTGCTTATAAGTTTGTTTTCTTGGACTTTAAAGATAAAGACCCTAAGACTTATTTCTTTTTGTGTCTATTTTTTCTTAGTCTTTTTTTACGCTTGTGCGTCGACATTTTATGTCTTTTTCTTTTTTTACCGCTTGGCATCTTAATTTTTGTTTTATGAGAAATTTATTTTACTACGCTCACGAAAGTTTTTGCTGGTTTGAATGAAGGAATGTTGTGAGCAGGAATAATGATAGTAGTGTTTTTAGAGATATTACGAGCAGTTTTTTCAGCTCTTTCTTTGATAACAAAGCTACCAAATCCTCTCAAATATACATTATCATTTTTAGAAAGTGAATCTTTTACAGTTTCCATAAAAGCTTCAACAGTTGTTAATACAGTTACTTTATCAATGCCTGTATTTTTAGCAATTTCGTTTACGATGTCTGCCTTAGTCATTTTAGTAATTTTTTATAAGTTAGTTAATAAATGATTGTTTCCTTTTTTTATTCAAACGGACTGCAAATATATTGCTTTTATTCTGATTAAAAAACAATTGCAATCTTTTTTTTCTCAAAAAAGTTGATTTTTTTTATTTTTTATCCGTTTTACCGTTTAAAAATTTCTCCATTTCTGAAATGCTCAGATTTTTCCCTACAATTTTACCTGTTTTGTCAATTAGTACGGTTGCCGGAATTGAATTTACTGCGTAAGCTCTTGATCCGGCGCACTTCCATCCTTTCAAATCGGACACCAGTTTCCATTCAATTTTATGTGCGTTAACGGCACCTGTCCATGCTTCTTTACTATCGTCAAGCGACACGCCAAAAATCTGAAGTTTAGTTCCTTTGTTTTTTGCATAAAATGCCTGTAAATCGGGTAAAAACTGCATGCATGGTCCGCACCACGATGCCCAGAAATCAATCATAACAAAATCGGTCTTTCCAACCAAACTTGACAAAGCCAAAGAATCTCCGGCAATTGACGGCAGTTTTATATCGGTATACATTTGACCAACAGCCACTTTCTTTTCAACTTCCATATCGGCCATTATCTCTTCAATGCGTTTCACTTTTTTGGTTTCTGCATTCATTAAAGCTATAACTGCTTCTTTTTCTGCCAAACTATATCCGTAAAAAGAATTCATAAATACGTGTGTTCCAACCAACGTGTTTACATGGTCAGTTGCAAATTTTTTGTCGATGCTCACTTCTTCCTGATTCAGCTTATCCATTTCCTTGTCGAAAGCTGCTTTTTGTTCCGGAGTTTTTACACTGTCTTTGTGCGTTTTATAATAAGTTTCAGCTTTGAGATTAAAGGCTTTTTTATCGTTTTGATAACTTTGCAGCAAATCGTTTTGAGCTGTTCCTTTTATTGTCATAAAGTTAGTCGTATCAACAGAAACAGTAATATTTCCGCCTTCAAGTACAAATGCCTGACGCACTTTTTTCTTCGCAGGGAATTCGTAAACTACATAAGCTATTTTAGCAGAATCTGCAATGCCTTTAAATGCAAATTTCTGATTTTCAACAATAGTACTGTCAATTGTTTTCCATTCGCGATTGATGCGTTCCTTGATAAAAACAGTTTTTCCATTAAGATCTTTCAGATCCACCGAACCGGCAATGGTAAAAGTTGAATTCTTGCATGAAATTGCGCATAGCACTACTAATAAGAATAAAGCAATTTTTTTCATAAATTTATTATTGTTTTAATGAGTTGAATTTTGGCGGTTGGTTTCAACACCTTACCTTTGCCTGCAAAGATGCGAATAATTC
>CAIYTJ010000408.1 GCA_903929065.1 uncultured Bacteroidales bacterium
CTCTTAATTCCATTTCACATAATTCTTTCATAACTCAAATTTATTACATTTCAATTGTAAAGCCCTGCTTTCTTTTCCGTGCTGCAAGGTTTTGGCACGAGTAACGTTACAGTTCAAAGGAAAGCAACGCCACTCTCAATTTTTGAGAGTGAGGGAATTATTTTTGTTAAAATCCAATAAAAATGCAAAATTTTGAAATCCACCGTTTACCGCTTGTATTTCTTTGTAGGAAAGATCTTTCAGGAAAAACCCGCACATAAAATTTACCTCGCTCGAGTAAACATAGCTTTGGGAACAAACGCTGAACTCAATAGGGGCGCCCATCTCTCTTAGGGTGTCAATCAATCGGTACAACGAGGCTTCTGAAATAGAGAGCCTTCGGGCTAGATTGCGGGGAGTTCCTGTGGACTTAAACCGGATCAACTGGTCCATCCGTTCAATCAATTCAATTTGCTGGAGTAGTTTGTTCATAATTGCACGATTTAATTGACAATGTCTTTGTTTAGAGCAAACGTTGGCAACTGCTTCTGCCACATCTGATAATACCTTCCTTTTGTAACCCATAACTGGCTGTGGCTTCCCTCTTCAAGCAGTTTCCCGTTTTCGAGTACCGCTATTTTGTCGGCATGAACCACCGTGCTGAGGCGGTGCGCGATCACCACCACAGTCTTGCCGGCCGTTTTCATTTGGTTAATGGCATCCTGCACAAAAAATTCAGACTCCGAATCGAGCGACGAGGTGGCCTCGTCAAAAACCAGTATCTCGGGATTGCGGTAGAGCGCCCGGGCAATGGCAATGCGCTGTTTCTGTCCACCCGAGAGGGTCGCACCGTTCTCGCCGATGTAGGTGTTGAGCCCTCCGGGCAACTTCTCTATAAATCCCAGCATGCCCAGCATCCTGCAGATTTCGATGATCCGTTCGATATCAGGCTTGAATTCGCCAACGGCAATGTTATCTACGATGTTGCCGCCAAAGAGGTCGAGCCGCTGAGGAACTACCCCCACGATGTTGCGCAGGCTTTCGGAGGTGATGTGGGCAATGTTGTAGCCTTGGTTTTATAATTGCAAGGCGTTAATGGACAAGACAAAATCTTTTATTTCCCAACTTACCTCACAAAATAATTTTCGAAACCAAACGGTAAACAATTCTGGATTCACTTTCATTTTGAAATTTAACTCACTATGAGACAAAGCTTTCCATTCAAGTACTTCATCTGAATTTATCGTGGGGCATTCATCTGTTACACCAACAAAAATATGGTCCAGCTCAAATTCTGTCAATTCATTATCAAGGGGTTCTTTGTACAGAAAAGTAAATATTTCACACAGGTGACATTGCATTCCCATCTCCTCTGCCAATCTCCTGTTGGCGGCTTCAAGTGCTGTTTCTCCCGGATAAGGGTGGCTACAGCAGGTGTTGGACCATAAGCCACTGGAATGGTATTTGTTGAGCGCTCTCCTTTGCAAGACCCATTCACCTTGCGAATTGAAAATAAACACGGAAACAGCTCGGTGAAGAAGCGCCCTTCGGTGAGCTTCCAATTTTTCCATTACGCCGACAAGATTGTCCTTTTCGTCGACAAGAGTTACAAATGTTTTATAGATCATGGAATGGGATGACATAGTACATTTAATATTTTCGAATATTAGAATTTTCAGAACCTTACTTTATATTTCTTGATTTCATTTTGGATTTTAGTAGCGCCAAAATGAACTGAAAGGCAAGTACGTAGAATATGATTGGGATGAAGAAGACCGACAATTTGGGAAATGTCAATTCATGAATATTCTTACTAATAGCACTTATATATGCGTATACGTTTGATGGAAAATAAAAAATTGAACCTGGATTCAAGATTAGTACCGTAAATGAGAGGATGAAAATATAGGACTTATTTGCAACTTCGTAAAAAAATAGAAAATAGTCCTTAAAAATCAATTCAATTTTTCTCCTATTTTTCAGATTATTAATAAATTGAATAAATTTTTTATTGGCATTCTTATGCAGATTTGGAACTCCGATTGCATCAGAAAGAATCCAATAGCCATCGTATTTGATAAATGGATTTAGGTTACTTAACGTACTTAATATTAAAATACACGGAATAATTAATAATCCGAAATCATGGAAAATGTAATAGCCGACAAGCATTAAGGAAGCTAAAATCATTTCAAAATAAATACCGCCCAGATTTACTGCAATTCGTTCCCCGGGTTTTAACCGCCATGCATCTGAAACATCTGAAAAGAGCACCGGCAAAAACAAATAAAATCCAAAACCAACACCTCCCGGACTAGCCCCATATTTTCTACAGCCAGAGGCATGTCCAATCTCGTGGAAAAGACTTCCAAACTCAAAGGCCAACAAGTAATAGAGAAAATTGAATGAAAATATTTTATCCGCATTTAAAACAATTGTGTTGAAATTGAATACAATTGCAGTTCCAATAAAAACAGTCATTAATGGAAACA
>CAIYTJ010000409.1 GCA_903929065.1 uncultured Bacteroidales bacterium
TCATCATCATCTTCATCCAACAATTTTGGATTAGAATACTTCTCGATGATAAATTTTATAAAATCTGTATGTACGTGTTTTCTTTTTTTCATAAGAGTATATTATTTTATTAATCCGGTTGATCTGGATTATACTCTTATATATAAAAATTGAAAATGGTTTTTTGGAAGAGTGGATTGTTTATGGAAGTCTTAAAGTGAGAATTGAATTTAATTTAGAATAAACAAACCTTCCTTAAAACATATCCAAACTACAACAAGTCGTTAAGAATTATTTTCCCAAATAAACGTTCGATGTTGAGTTTATGGGACTTTGATTTATGGAACGTTTTTTTGGGAAAATATAGGGTATTTACAGAGGTAAATTCTCCAAAAAATAAGCTGTACCCAAAAAAGTCTTACAAAAAGAACGTTTTAATGGGATTCTTAAAAGTATTCTAAAACTTTATTTTGTAACATGATTCGATTTAGCATTACATTCCCAAGCATCAAATATTTCATTTTCTTCTTTGGTAAGTTCAGAGCGGATATAGTTTATTTCAAGAAGCGTTCTCATTTTTATTCCAAACACTTCTAATTTCACCATGGACCAATTCATTTTTTCATCAAACTCCTTCGATAAATGCAGGATCGATTTTTTTATATCGTACCTGAAATATGCAATCCAAACAGTTTCATAATTTTTCCCCTGATAATTCATCGGGTGTAAACATTTTAGCCTTTTGTATTTTATTCCTTCAATTAAAGTGTCGGGTATTTCAGAATACTTTTCATTGGGCATATTCAATTTGGAAGCAGAATCTTTTGAACCAAAAAAAATATATCCAAATGGATATTCTTTCATTGTGTCTTGCAATAGAAATGTTCGGTTATACTTTATATCCTTGTCTAATTTTAAATATTCAGTAAATTTTTTTGTTTTCAAATCAATAAAAAAATATTTAATAGGATAAACTTCATACTTAATTGTTTTATCATTTTTTTCTTCATGATAAATACTATCCATTTCCTGAATGGCGAAACTATTTCTATATAATACTTTGTGTTCTATTAGCAATTCAGGTAAAACATATTTGTTTTGTGATGAATCAAAATATTTTCTTGATAAATGAGCTACTCCATGAGTATAAAATTGTGAAAAAGCTGATTGAAATAAAAAAAGATTAATTAAGAGAAGAAAATACTTCATTTATTATACTTTAGGCTGAAGATTTACTGTGAATTTAACAATTAAAGCGATATCATATATAACTAAAGGAGCAATTCTGAGAGAATTTACATAGTTTCAAAAAATCACCCTTTGTTGAGACGCACAGTTCATTCTGCCCCGGCTATCCATTGATTTCCGCATGATCTATGGATTCAGTAATAAAATCAGACTCAGTCTGATTTGTATAATAGATCCTGAGAGCGCTTTGCTAACGCTCAGGATAGCTGGGTCAAGAAACAATAATGTTCAGATCTGGAGACTTGGCAGATGGTTAATCCTTAGACCTCCCCAAAAACCTTTATTGCTGATTGGAGCAGACAATAAAGTCGCTTTAAGTGTACATTATGTAAAGTTTAATTGACTTTATGAAAAGTTTACTTATATTTGCTAATAATTAAACAGTTAATCACAATGAAACAATCTAAAGAAATCTTGAGCCGAAACTCTATGGTTTTCGCCATCATTTACGTCGCAACTTATTTGCCTGCTGTGCTGCTTTTAAAGCATCATGCATTTGGGCAACTACTTTCGTTAATTATTGCAATTGTGCCAATTATTACTTTCTCCCTTTTCATTTTTTATTTTATCAAATCCATTTCTGTAATGGACGAAGTGAAGCAACGCGTGCAACTTGAAGCTGTTGTTATCGGTTTTTCATTGACAGCAATGTTGATGATGACTTTATTTTTGTTAAGCCTGTGTGATATATCCAATTCCAATTGGTTTGGCTATGCCGATCTGGTTATTTATTGTTGGCTCTTTTATCTTGTTGGTTTGTTCATTTCGAAAAAAAAATACGGTGTATGAAGAACACTATAAAAGTTGAACGCGCTAAGAAAAACTGGACACAGGAGGATCTTGCTGCGAAGATTGGAATTTCAAGACAATCTATTAACTCTATTGAAACAGGAAAATTTATTCCCTCAACACTTCTAACATTAAAAATGGCGAAAGTATTCGGAGTAAACGTGGAATCAATTTTTCAGCTTGAAGAACAAGACTGAAAGTAAAACAGCAGCAGAAAGGTTTATTTGCAAAAGAGATGGAAGTCTATTTCTCACCTTGCTATCTGAAGAGTTAACGAAACGCTCTTCAGATTTATAATAAGAATCAGACTAAGTCTGATTTTCATTGGATAACCCTAAGACGCCCTTTGGAAGTCTTAGGATAGCGGGGCTTCTTTAATCTTTTGATTATGGGATAAATGAATCTTCAATACCTTTCAAAATTCGTCTCACAAAACCACCGTTTTATTGAGACTTTCTAAAAAACCGACTTCCTGTAAATAAAAGGAAGTCGGTTTTTTACTTGTGGGCAACTTTTGCCACAATTCTTGAACGAACGTTCATGCCATGTGGCAAATCCTCCTTAGGTTAGCTCTGTCATCAAAAACTCATTTAAAATGACTTTAAAAGAGACTTACCAAAAGAGAGAAGAAAGTATCAAAGAAGCTTTAAACCTCTTAGAAACGAAGATTAAACGTCACCGTGACGATTTTAATAAGAATCCTAATAACTGGTGTTATGTTGGGGATCTATCCTTCATAGAAAAGAACATTAGAGAAATTAACCAGTTCCTTGGAACAAACTAAATTTTATGAAAAATCAATCATTTGTTGCTTATTATCGAGTTTCAACACAAAAACAGGGAATTTCTGGACTTGGGTTAGATGCACAAAGAAGTTCAGTTTTAAAATTCATTGGTAATCGGTCCCTTCTTGGAGAGTTTAAGGATATAGAATCTGGAAAAAATGACAATAGACCTGAGTTGCTAAAAGCCATTCAAAAAACAAAGGAAACAGGATCTACACTATGTATAGCTAAATTGGACCGTCTCTCAAGAAATTTGAATTTTATTACTTTATTACAAAATGAGAAAGTCAAGTTTGTTTGTTGTGATTTACCCGATGCAAATGAATTAACAATCAATATAATAGGGGCAATGGCTCAAAATGAAAGAAAATTAATCTCAGAAAGAACGAAGTCTGCATTGACTCAGTTAAAGAAAAGAGGAGTTAAATTAGGCAATCCTGAAAATCTTACATCTGATGCGAGAATAAAAGGATCAATGAAAATGAAAGAAAAATCAAGACTGAATCCCAATAATATTAAAGCTAAAAAAGTGATTCATTTATTAAAGTCCAATGGAATGACTTTAAGAGAGATTGCAGTAGAATTAAATGAATCAGGATTTAAAACTTCAAATGGATCATCGTTTCAACCAGAACAAGTGAGAAGATTGATAGGTCAAATTTAATAGGTGCAAAAAAATTGCAAAAAAGAACAGCTAATGGATGATAAGGCTGGACAAATCAGGAAAGAATGCTCTTTATTGTTCCGTTGAACATCAATAGAAAGGAATAAAACGGATAAGGGGCGATAATCAATATAAACTCCTCATAATCAGGGGGTCCCAGGATCATGCCCTGGTGGGCCCACTCAAAGTGGGATTGATAATGAACCACTTACAATGAA
>CAIYTJ010000410.1 GCA_903929065.1 uncultured Bacteroidales bacterium
GATTTTGGCTGGACACAAAAAGATTCAACCGGAGTCAATGGATTTTTCACTTCTGACCGGTTGGGTTGTGATGATAATTTATACAGCTTTGCCTATTCGGTGAATAAGCTTCCACGAAAATCGTTTGTCACCGGCACTGTTTTGGACAAAGAAACTTTAAAACCAATCAATAGGGCAACTGTTTTTTTATATAATAAACAGGAAGATTCGGTTTATGTGGCTAAGTCTGATGGACTTGGAAAATTTCATTTTCCAATATTGATGACAACAGATATAATAATCAAGGCCGCTGATAATAAATATCTGCCAGATTGTTTGTCTGCAAATGTTATTTATGAACCTCAACCAAAAGATACAATCCAACAAACTCCTCGCGATTTACTTCTCGATAAATATAAAGTGGGTTTTGTTTGGAAATTGAGCAATATCCATTATGATTTCGATAAGTTTTTTATTCGGGCCGATGCCGCTCCTATTTTGGATAGTTTGGTTACATTCCTGAATGAACATCTAATCACTGTTGAACTTGGTTCACATACCGATTGCCGGGGATCCTTTAAATACAATGAACGTTTGTCTCAACATCGTGCCGATGCAGCTGTGGCTTATCTCATAAAACATGGTATTGATGCGAAACGCATTACGGCTAAAGGCTATGGTGAATATCAATTGCTGAACAGATGTGCCGATGGTGTACCATGTAGTGAAGAAGAGCATCAAGCCAATCGTCGAACTGAAGTGAAAGTAACAGGTTATACAATCCCACAAAAAAATCCGGAAAATATTGATTCTAATAAATTTAAAGATGGGACAAAAATTGATAAAAATTTATTGCCAGTCGGATTTTTTGATGAGTGCAAGTAAAAGTTAGAATCAAATACATTTGTTATAGTGAATACTTTTGTTTATGTTTCTTCTAACTGTAATCCGTTTATCAGAACTAATAATGCCTTATTCCTATCAATCATAGATTGAAGAGTTGGGCTAAAGTTACTTTGAATTTTAAAGACTGGTTTGTTTGAGCAAAGTTCGGAGATAATAAAATCTGCAATGTCTAAGCCATTGACACGGTCGGTGTCAGTGGCTTCATCTTCTAATAAAGTTGATAAACTTATTTTGCAGTTGATCTGCTTTTGAATTTCAGCAACTTTTAAGCTCCATTTTTCAAAAGCTCCCAAATCAGGATATAGCATTACATCTCGTCCTTTCAATGCCTGGCATTTTTCAATGGATAATCCGTTGAGATTTCCAGCAGCTAACCAAATTAAGTCAGGGAAAATGCAGCTGGCAATGATGGCTGATTTTTCGCTTTCCACTATTGCAACTTGTTTGTCAGGATAAATCTTCAAAAGGTGTTCTCCAAAGAAACATTGCTGTAAATTGAAGTCTCCCGGCAATTCACCTGACTTCTTTAATTTGTTATGCACCCAATCAATTGCCCCACTTTCGTGTTTTATGCGTCTGCCGTTGACTGGATTGTATTGCATGATTTTACCTGTTCGGACTTTGCCATTAATGTCGATTTGCCAAAAGATTACTTCTTTAGATTTGGTTGCTCCCAGAGCATAATTTTCTCCGATTGAATGTATTTGTTCGTCGGTTAGGATTTCGCAAAGAAAGCGGACGAAGTTGCTGCGGTAGGAGACGGAACGTTCAACAAAACTGAAAGGCACCTCACCCCCAGCCCTCTCCAAAGGAGAGGGAGCGTGCGGTTTTCGAGAATTTGTTGAATTTGGAAACATTTGGGACATTTGGGACAATTGGGACATTGGATTATCGATAAAAAATTGTTTTGGGGTGTAATGGTAACCGCATTTACTTTCGCGGTTGCATTTACCGACAGTATCATGGATGGGTTTATGGGTATTGCCATCTAAATACTGCGTGAAACTGAGCTTGGCTTTGCATGATGGGCAATCGTGGCGGGTGTCTTTGCCCTTGTATGGTTGGAGGTATGGTTGAGGGTAGTTCATAGGTTATATAGTTGGAGTTTATGGTTGATAGTCAATAGTTTATAATTTTGAGAGTTGTGAGTAATTAGTAACAAGTGGTAACATTGGCAACATGTATTACTAGTGTTACTAACTGTTACTATTGATTGATTTTTTAAGTATCTTCTTTGATAATTTCTTAGTTGCGGTGTAAAATGGTTTAAACCCTTTACTGTAAAAGATTGTAGCAATATTTGATCGCAACTAACAAGTATTCTTGAAGCATTTTATTTTTCAGTTTAGTTGCGGTGGATTTCTTCTGAAACCTTTACTGGTAAAGCATTTAAGCCGACCGCAACCGAAACACCGCAACCAAGGTGTTTTTTTATTCGTTGCATATTTTTGAAATATATTGCCGGGTGAGTCCGATGGCATCAGCAAAGGTTTGTTTGTTCTTGATCCCATATTCTTTTTGAATTATCTTTATTGCTTCTACAGGGGTGGTTTTGTTAGTAGTTTCCACATTTTCCACATGAATTACATTTGAATTGAAGTATCTACAAAGATTTATGGCGTATTGAATAGCCTCTTTCGTTATCTTTCCCTGTTGCCATTCCGAATTATCGTATATTCCCCTGATTATCTGAATAACCAACGCTAACCTTAATACCTGAATTTCCATTTTGGCATACGTGGCCCGAAGAAAATTGTTTGAACAGTTGTTTACCAAATCAGCTGTATGATTGGCATATTCTATAAAGAGTGTTTTCGCTTCAGTGGACAGAATAAACGGATTCTCTGACCTTGGCAAATAATAGCAATGTTTGATTAGTTCTTCGTATCGATCCAGTATAATTCTATTTGGTGTTTTCTCGGAATATTTTTGCTTTTTAATCTCTTTGGGATAGACGTATAAAAAGCGGCTGGCAAAGCCATTTTCTTTGAGACTGTTGTTGTTTAAAGCAATGTTTAATACTTCGGGTTGTATTGTGCCGCAAATGGTCATAAAAGGCTCTGGAATTTGAAGTGGTTCTTCGCTTTTGCGATTAATGCAAAACTGTGCATTATTGAAAATGGACAAATACCGGCTTATTTCTCCACTTTTATTATACCTCCCAAAGTCTGCAAACCACCCTGATAATTCATCCCTGCATAATGAAACAGCGCCATTGTTACGGAACATTGTCTGATACAAACTCTCGGGTGTGAAATCGTCAATCAGACATTGTTTGAAAAATGGCTTTTCGGGTTCCTGACTTTTATTCTGCTTTGCTTCGGAACATTCCATTTTCCAGTTACTTAGTTCCACTTGATACGCATCATAACTCAAATTATCCAGTCGTTGCAAGGGGCGAAATGCAGCTGCTACCGGTTCTGTTTTACCAACGCCGGGAGGTGCAACAAACATCAACCAGAGTTGGCCAAAGTTCCGGTACTTTCCGCTGTCAAGAACAAATTTCTTTCTGATCGCCGAGCTGACTGCACAAAGTGCAGAAAGAACAGGAAATTCAATAGGCACACCGTACACTTCAGATATTTCCAATCCAAAATCAAGTATGACCTGAGGGAGTCCGTTGGCGGGGAAAACTGTGTCATTTGCATTGAAATTCATACTTTTGGTTTGAATTTCTGCTTTGAGCTTTTGAATGAAACTAGTACTTTTGTATTGCTCTTGGTTATTTGCCTCTTCGGATTCTGCAAGGTTCGAAGGGGCATCTTTTTTTTCTATCATGGTTTTTTCAGTGATTTATGATAGCTGTCGTCCAATAACTTCTGAATGTCGGACATCTTGTAATAGATTTTCCCACTTAGTTTGGAGTAGCCGATCAA
>CAIYTJ010000411.1 GCA_903929065.1 uncultured Bacteroidales bacterium
AATCAAACGATACCTTCAGATCTTGCAGCAAATTGAGAAGTCCAAATATCCTTCCATAGTTGAAATGTTGGTTAAAATAAGAGATTCGGGGATAAAGGTTTCGGATCGTCAATTGAAAAGGGACATTGAAAGTCTACGTATTGAATTCGGATTGGATGTAAAATATTCGACCTACCATAAAGGATATTTTATCCGGGATGAGGATCTTACTTTTCCATACTTCTTAAAGTTGCTTGAATTTTCTCAAAGCATTGATTTATTGACCAGTTATCTGAAGGAAGGTTCAACTATCTCGGAGGTGATTGAATTTGAGGATTATAACACATTCAAGGGTTTACAATTTATACGCGATATTGCCTCTTTCATTCAAAATAGATCAGAAGTAATGTTGGAATATAAGCGATTTGACTCCGAAACGGTTAAGAGCTACCATTTCCAACCATACTTACTTCGGGAATACATGAACCGATGGTATGCGATTGGTCATTTATTGGAAACAAATGAAATTAGAACATTTGGTCTTGACAGAATCGTTGGAATAAAGGATTCGGGGGTTAAGTTTAAGAAAAGTCATAAGAATGATGTGGTTGCAATGTTTCAAAATGTCGTTGGTATAAATGCTTGTGAAGGAAATATTCCTATTGAAATTGAATTGTTGTGTAACCCCTATATGGGAAATCTTCTTAAAACCTTGCCATTACATGTCTCTCAGAGGGTTCTGCATGAAACAGATTGTGAAATTATACTGTCTTATAAACTGGTCGTGAACATGGAATTAAAACAACGACTTCTGATGATGGCCACCCAAGCCAGAGTTATAAAACCATTGGTTCTGAAACAAGAGATGGAATTAATGATTAAAGAAGCCCAGGAGTTTTACACAAGTTAGTACTGTGACACGTTTTGGCATAGCAAGCGAATACCTTTGTTCTTATTATCACAGATAAACATTTAAAGAGCAAAAATTATGGAAACAAAACATCAAGTACACAACTTAATTATTTTGGATGAAAGTGGGTCAATGGAATCCATAAAGGAAATAATCATCCAGGGCTTTAATGAAATCGTTCAAACAGTTAAGGGGGTTGAACAGGATTTCCCGGAACAAGAACATTTTATCTCTTTTGTGACTTTCAACAGCCGTGGCCAGAAACTATTGCATTTTATTGATCCAGTAAGCAAGCTGGAGCAAATCGATGACAAGAGATATCAGCCAGATTCTTCAACACCTCTTTATGATGCAATGGGTTTTAGTTTTATCAAGCTTCGACAGGTTTTGGAAGGTAAAACTGATTACGATGTATTGGTGACAATTCTTACTGATGGTGAAGAGAATGCTTCAAAAGAATATTCAGGTAGCTCTATTAAAAAATTGATAGATGAACTGAAATTAAACAGGTGGACATTCACTTATATCGGAACAGACCACGATGTCGAAAAATTTGCTGCTTCTATTTCTATTACAAATAGCATGTATTTTGGTAAATTTCCTCAGGAAACAAAAATCATGTTCAGTAAAGAACAGAATATGAGACGGAAATTTAGCCAGAATATAAGGGATAAGAAGGATTCAAATGTGGATCTATATAATAATGAAGGATCTACCACTAAAGACAACAGCTAGGTATTGGATCATTCGCAGGAGGGGTTCTTGTATCCGTGTCGGAGAAAACTCGTTATTCATTATTGAACATTTTTGTAGACAAAAGAAATTCGATTACACCTGCGCCGGAATTTATATCTCCTCAGGTAAGTTTTTATCGAGCAACGGGAGGAATGGGAGGTGGTGTTTCCCCGCAATACCCTACGCTTGTAACGTGGGGGTTGTTATACGGAATTTACAACGTAATGGTCTATAAAACATTAAGTAACCCAAAAGGTATTGAATTGCAATTTGGCACAGAAACATTAAATCTGGTTTAAACAAAATAGCAAAATAATGGGGGATGCTAATAGTGATTATAGAAAGCGTTTGATAAAAACGATTAATATATTGTTAGATTCTGAAGAACAATTTTTTAGTGCTTCGGTGCATTTATTAATGAGTGGAGCGGGTAACTTGTTCAACCTCGAACAAGTCACCCGCCAACTATTTTAGGGAGATTGTCAAGACTTCCAACCCGAGAAAATAATTAAGCAGGATAAATCGGTTCATCATCGAAAAAAACTAAAAAAATCCCATAAAAACTCCATTTTTGATTAAATTTGTGTTCTAAG
>CAIYTJ010000412.1 GCA_903929065.1 uncultured Bacteroidales bacterium
CACAACGCGTTTATAATAAAAGAAGTCTGATTCTAAATTTAGAATCAGACTTCTTTTGTTTAAGTGATACTAAACCAGCACTACCGGTTCTTCCACTTCAACAAATTCTTCGGCTTTGAGTTTTCCTTTTTTCCTTTTTTCCACTTTCCACTTCATATATAGTATGTGGATAATACCATCAGCCAAGCCGATGGTCGGAACAATAATGTTATTCGCACCGATTCCTTTTGCAACATCAATGTAGATGCTGGCTGCATGGGTTATCACGTCGGCACGGTCGGGTTTCAGTTTATAGAAAGTAATCAGTTCGTCAACCGTGTATTGTTTCAGGGTTTCATTTAAGGTTTGCAGTTTATAAAGGGTGAGTTTATTGTTTTTGCGAACCTTTGCCAATGAGTTTAATTTAAGGATATTTCCGCCCGAACCAATAATGTCGTTAAACTTATATTGTTCCTTGAGTTCGGATAATTCGGCATTTAATCTATCATATTCTCCCGCTTTCACTTTATTGTTGAGTAACCGTACCGTACCGATATCATACGATTTCGATTCCACCAATTCGCGATTCACAATGATACTTATTTCGGTACTACCACCACCAACGTCTACATAAATATAATTCAGCTCTTTGTTCAGGCTATCTGCAAAATGGCTTTCATAAATAATGGAAGCTTCTTCCTGACCGCTGATAATTTCGATCTTCAGATTTGTTTCCTTGTGAATCTTGTTGACAAGTGCTTTTGAATTTTTAGCTTCACGCATAGCTGCCGTGGCACAAACCCGGTAATCGGTTATATCGTAAATCTTTATCAGTTGCTTGAATGCTTTCATCAACCGTAGAAGTTGTTTTGCTTTTTCGTCGCTGATTTTTCCGGAAACAAACGATTCCTGACCTAAGCGCAACGGAACACGAACCATCAATACTTTGGTAAAAGTTTCAGTTGTATCACCGGGATCAACGCTCTTAATTAAAAGGCGAACGGCATTGGAACCTATATCAATTGCTGCAAAAAGAACACTATTCATATGATAATTTTTTTAAAAAATGATTTATTAGTTGTTTGGAAGCACCTCTTTATTGGGCGCTCAATTCATAATTGTGTTTATAAAATTTGTACAGTTCTTCCTGCGAACGAAAAGGAAAATCACTGGCAGTAACATTCAATTCATTTTTGCCGGAACCATCTACTATTCGGGCTCTCACATTGTCTTTTAAACCGAATTCAATAACTGTTTTAAGTTGTTCTTTAAAGTCTTCATCGTGAATGGGAACATACACTTCTACTCTATAATCCAGGTTTCGTCCCATCCAGTCGGCTGAACCAATAAAACATTTTTCATCACCGCCATTGGCAAATATCATCACGCGCGAATGTTCCAGGTAATGGTCGATAATGCCCAGCGCTTCAATGTTCTCACTTTGCTTTGTTATACCGGTCATTAGAGAACAATTTCCACGTACCAATAGTTTTATTTTTACTCCGGCATTTGAAGCCTGATAAAGCTTTTCAATGATTTTATCGTCAACAATATGATTGATTTTGCAATAAATCCAGGCTGGCACTCCCTTATGGGCATTATCGATCTCGGTTTTAATCAGATTCATTAGTTTTTTCCGCATAAATTGAGGGGAAACAATCAAATGTCTGAATGTAGGATTGAGATATGGTTGCTCAATAAATTCAAACACACTTTCCACATCATCCACAATGCCTTTATGAGCCGTCATTAAGGTGAAATCAGTGTAAACCGTGGCAGTGCCTTCGTGAAAGTTTCCGGTTCCCACACAGGCAATGTTTCCTTTGCGTGCGGTAATATGCACCATTTTAGCATGAACTTTCAGACCTTCAACACCTAAAATTACTTTGATGCCGGCATCCTGCATTTTCTTGGCCCAATTGATATTCGATGATTCGTCAAAACGTGCCAGCAATTCAACAATAGCGGTTACTTTTTTGCCATTCAAAGCCGCATTTATCAGGGCTTTTATCACTTTGGAGTTTTTAGCCAGCCGGTAGAGGCTAATTTTAATTTCTTTTACTTCGGGATTAATAGCCGACTCGCGCAGCAGCCGTATAAAATTATCGAAACTGTGGTAAGGGCAATGTATAAACTGGTCTTTTTTGCGAATTAGCGTTACCAGACTGATGGATTCCTCAAAAGTTCGGATAGGAACCGGCGGATTGTTTTTATATTTAAGATCTGACTTTTTTAGGGTTGGAAATGACATTAAATCTTTCAGGTTGTGGTAACGGGCACCGCAAACATGCACATCTTCTTTCCCGATTTTAAGCAGTTTCTCCGTAAACCGCAACAGATCAGTCGGAATATCACGATCGTAAACAAACCGCACCGGAAGCCCGCTTTTTCTGCTCTTCAATCCTTTTGAGACCCTATCCAATACGCTCTGATAAGCACTATTATCAAATTCCATTTCGGCATCGCGGGTGAATTTTATGGTGTAGGCTTCGTATTTGTCGTGATTAAACTGGGCAAATATTCGTGGCAGACAATAGCGGATAACATCGTCAAGAAACATAATGCAGTTTTTCTCCTCATCTTTTGGAAGAACAATAAACCGCGAAAATTCACCTGTAGGAATTTCAATCAGGGCATATTCTTTTTTATTGTTTTTGGGCTGCTTTTCCGAATTGGAGATTTTTACAGCCAGGTAAATGCTTTTATCATTCAGTTCAGGTTCATATTTCATGTGCGAAATTAAGACCGGAAACAGAGAATTCATTAATTCGTCGGTATAAAAAGTGTTCACAAATTTCTCCTGTTCAGCCGATAACTGCGATTCGTTCACTAAAAAGACATTCTCCTGCTGTAATTCCTGAAGTAATTCCTGAAAGACTGACTCAAAATCTTTGGTATAGTGTTCGTTCAACTTCAAAATCTTCTTCAAGGCCTTTTTAGAATCAGAATCCAGGTGATGCATATTCTTTTCCAACTCAATCATACGTCTAAGGGTAGCAACCCGTACCTGAAAGAATTCATCCAGGTTGTTTGAATAAATTCCGAGGAAACTAAGCCGCTCCAGTAACGGATTGGAAGGATTGGAAGCTTCATCCAGTATTCTCCGGTTGAAATACATCCAGCTGACATCGCGGTTGATGGTCTTATTTTTCTTAACGTCTTTTGTCATTGAAATTTTAAAGTGATCGTTTAGTTTATGGGATTTACGCGTTGAATTTTTTACAAATAAAGGTGTTACACAAAACTAATGCTTAAAATCCAACATATGTTCATTAAATGTCAAAAAATACGGATTTAAGTATATAATGTAATACATATTAAGAACATGTGTCAGACTTGTGAATTTATGAACGAAAAAAATGTTGCTTAAAATTTATAAAACTCGACTTATTTCTCACTAAAACAAGCAGTTCGAAACAACACTCTTTTCTGATTGATTTCAGTAGTTGACGTGCGGCGTTGAACCTTCGTTTTGATAATGTCTATCTGCTTTTTCGTTTCTGCATAACCAATGTTCACCAGGCTGTCAATGTGGGAGAAATCAAACATGGACTTCTTTTTCAAATCAAAGTTCAACACCATCCCCAGCGAGTCAGGAATACTGTAATTGGTTGGGTTTACTATCATATTCTGAAGCTGCATCAATATATCGTTCGGATCGGCCGGGGGAGGATTATAAGCCACCACACTGCCAATCATAAAATCGGGCTGAAAAGATTCCTGCATAATATCGGCAGGAAAATTATTATAAATACCACCGTCGAAAAGCAACCGGTTATCCACTTTCGTTGCTTCAAGAACAAAAGGAAACGTCATGGACGCCCGTATGGCCGTTGCCAAATTTCCCCGGCAAAAAATAAATGGTTCTTTCCGGTAAACATCCGAAGCTACACATCGGAACGGTACAAAAAGGCTGTCGAAATTTTCACCCGAACGCTTTGCAGCTTGTCCGGTTAGTTTTTCCAACCCGGTCTGTATCCTTTGTGGTTTAATAACATGAGTTGGGTAGAAATACTTTTTGGGGAACTTCAGCTCAATCTTTTTGAATCTTTTAAAGTCGGAAGACTTAAAAAACGCAATCATTTCGTCGGGCGAATAACCGGAAGCATACAAACCTCCGATAAAAGCTCCAATGGAAGTTCCGGTGATATAATCTATCGGGATGTTGTTTTCCTCCAATGCTTTAATCACCCCGATATGCGCTATGCCCGGCGCACCGCCACCACTCAACACCAATCCAACCTTTTGGGATAAAACAGGTTGAATGTAAAGCGTGAAAATGATTATAATACAAATGGTATAGTTCAATCGTAAATTGTAAATGATTAAATTGTAAATTAGGTTATCCTTCAAAACAATATCCCAACCCAAGTCTTGTAACGATATGCTGGCCGTAAGTTCCAATTTTTTTACGGATACGGGTAATATTCACATCAATGCTCCGGCTCAACACAAAAGCTTCTTCGGGCCATACCAGTTTCAACATTTCGTCCCGGCTGAAAAGCCTGTTTCTGTTTTCGAGGAGAAGTTTTAATATCTCAAACTCTTTTTTGGTAAATGGCACTTCGTTTCCATCGAGCAGGACCTGTTTGTTGGTGACATTTATTTTGAGATGATCGTAAGATACAATTTGAGTCAATCTCGATTTTTGTGCTTCGGCCCGGCGGATAATGACTTTTATGCGCGCCATCAACTCGCGGATAGAAAAAGGTTTGGTAATGTAATCATCCGCACCGATGCTGTAAGCTGTCAACCGGTCGTTTTCGCCCGATTTGGCCGTCAGGAAAACAATGGGAACCAGTTCTGTTTTCGGATTGTTGCGGATCATGTGTCCAAGTTTAAAGCCGGACATGCCCTCAAGCATCACATCCAGTAATGCTAAATCGTAGTCCGCAATATCTTTGGCCAGCGCTTCTTCGGCAGAATAGGCGATGTCAACCGTGTAACCTTCGTTTTGAAGATTATAACGAACGATTTCACACAAATCCTCATCATCGTCCACCATTAGAATCCGGTATTCATCCATAATTTGCCAGCTTTTAATTGTGTTACAAAGTTAGCGGGTCGAGGTTACGAATTTGTGTAGAACTTGTTACAAAACGGTTATTATAATATTGAAGAATAGACAGAAATTCAATCCAATTGCATAAAGGATACTATACACTTACTTGCACATTACATGCTATATAATCATTACATACTCTATAGATATCCCATACTTTATATATACGTAATCCATAGCATTTAATGCTATAAATTATTTATCTGTAAGGTTATTATTATAAATTTATTTTATAATTTTGTACTATAAAGTAAAGTTAATGCAACTATAAAGCAGCATAATAACATGAATAAACAATAAATTAATACGTATAAATTATGGCAAGAGTAATAAACAGTTTACAAAAAATTACGGGCACCATTCAGAATGCCACTTTCTACACCATTATGGGTGGCGACACGGTATATTTACGCACCAAAGGCGGTCCGAGTAAGAGTATGATTAAGCGTTCAGCCCGGTTTGCCAAAGTGCGCCTCAATAACAATGAATGGGCCGGATGTGCCAAAATGGGCAGTTACATGCGTCACGCATTAGGCGGAGCGATGGAACTGGCTGATTTTCCTGTAATAGGCTCGATGAATGCCATTGCTAAAAAGATTCAAAATACAACGGTGGGAGAGGAGCATGGCAAACGTGGTTTATACCTGTCAAAAAACAGGGATGTGCTGCTGGGCTTTAATGTGAGCCGCAAGCAGGTGTTTGAAAGTGTGGTACGGGTACCGATTAAAACATCTTTAGACCGTGAGACAGCCAGTGCTCAGGTTATTATTCCATCGATAAATACCGAAATGTATCTGTATAACTTCCGTAACCTGCCTTTCTTCCGGTTTTTTGTCTCCATGTGTCCGGTGAGCGATATGATTTATTCTGAAGAAAACAAAAAATACGTGGTAGCAGATCCTGACTTTACTTATTACGGGGATGGAAAAGACAGTGACTGGTTTCCGGGAAACGGACAAATACCGGAGCAAACCTTTGACCTACAGGCAACTTTACCTCATTTCACGAAGCAGGAATTACCGGTACCCGAATGCATTACGTTGGTGCTTGCCATTGGGCTTGAATTTGGAAAGGTGGGACCCGATGGAAAACCTACTCCCGTAAAATATGCCGGCTGTGGGAAAGTGTTTTTGGTGAGTTGAGAACTTGCAGACTGCTAAATTAAACATTTCAGGACAAAGAGTAATTTAATTAAAAAATAGTTTTTATCTTTGGGGGTGAAAAAAGGAATATACAATTATTACTCTGGAATAAAGGGAAAATAAGAATTACTTAAAATATATAAGAGCACCTTTGTTTAAGGAGTGTAAAAACACTAAAAC
>CAIYTJ010000413.1 GCA_903929065.1 uncultured Bacteroidales bacterium
ATTCGAGCATCCGCGAAGCGTTCTTTGTTTTAAATATTTCATTCCTGTTTCCAAGAGTTCACCGGTCAAAAACTTCTGGTATCCTCCAATTGGAAGCTTTTTACAACTGCCTGCTAACGGTCGGCTGCTGCTTTTCGGTGGCGGTATTAACCCACTGCTGTTTCCACGAAGCACTTCCATTTATATAATTACTTTTCTGTCTCACGAGCCACTGCCCCGCCACTGAAAGCAGAAGCCTGTTAGCAGCTGCTGTATTATTTTATTTTATTCAATGTCACAGAAAGTTGATACTCGAATAATTCAAAGTCTGGTAAATATTCAGTCGCTGTCTTGATTTCTGGTAAAATCTCTCTCGCTATAATTATTGCTCGTACCTTATCCTGTTTAAAGATTGTTTTAATGCTTGATTGGTAAAAAAGTATTTGTCCAACCACTCTCTCGTAGCCACGACTGACCTTTAATTCAATCACCACATACTTACCTTGCGTGTCAATAGCTAATATATCTATACGTCTTGATGTTCCAGGTAAAATAAATTCCTCACCTGTTGTGCCGTTGTTTTCATAAAGTCTCAGCCCCTTCTCAATTACTGATAGATGCTTTACAAGATAACGTCTTAGGTCGTTCTCGTAAGCAAATTCATTTTCTGCTGTAGTGATAGCTGCTTCTTCTTCGTCCTCCTCTGTTGCAGTCCCTTCTTGGTCTCCGTTAAACCGCACAATGAGGTTTTCATAAAACTTCAATCTGCTTATTCCTTTTTCGGTCAAGCCTGATGGCCAAACGTTTTTGAAAAAATCATCTAACAGTCCTTTGTCTCGTACAAGTGCAATAATCTTTGCCCGTCTCAACGTGCTTGTGTAACTCTGAAAGTGGTCAGATGAATTTTTAATCTCGTCACTTTCCTTACCAAGCCCTCTTTCTTTGAGGAAGTCATAGGCTTGAAATAATGAAAAACTTCTTTTGTATTCCGTTCGTTCGTCCATATATTGAAGTTAAGGCTCGTTCATTCCTTACAGTTGCTGCTAACGTTCTGCAGCTACACGCAGGCAGGGACTTTCACCACTGAACCTTCCACGAAGAACTGCACTTCAAATATAATATTTATTGTCAACAAAGCACTGAAACCCCGCTTGCGGGTAGCTGCTGTTATGCCTCGTATTTAATTCAGCTTTAACCACCTCTGCCAGTCATTTGCTACTTTGTCCCAATTAAATATTTCGAAATTTGGCTTCCCATCTGGCAATAAAGGGAAGTAGTTGTGATCCGTCCCGATATATGCTTTAAAAGTAAAATTATTTTTCTCTTTTCTGATCACATCCACCCTTAGATAATCATTAAAGGGTGCGCTCCAATCTTTTGTGCCGTAGCAAACTAAAATAGGTATTTTTAAATTTTCCAAATAGTCTAGTGGTGGATTTGAAAATTCATAAGTTGCTCTGTATGTATCACCTTGCGAAACATCCAAATCTGTTTTATTCCCGACAGTGCTTTGCCAATATTTTAGGCTTCCTTCTCCATACCTTGTGCTATCGGTGTCAGTTTCTATTGCTCTGTTTTGTCCAATTATTGACATTATTCGTCCCAAAGGATTTCCACCTGAATATATTAAATGGGTAACCTTAGTAAACAAGAATGCAAGTTTTGCGGCAACAGTACTTCCTTCAGAATGGCCGACAACAACTAACCTATTTTTCGAAATCCATGGTTGTTTTTGTAAAAATCTTATGACCTCAATATTTCGACTCACATAATAGTCCAGCAGATTTCTTTCTGAATATTTTTTAGGGTAAGAACCTGTACTATCAATAAAGGTGAAATCTCTCCCCAGTAATTTCTTTTCTCTTATCAGCGGGATAAAAGGCTTGCTTACAATTGCTATATGATAATCTATCGTTAAACTATCTGGATTAAAAGGGAAAACGCCATACATACCTTGTTCATCAAATTTTATTAATGGTTGGGGCAAACTACCCTGACAAAATAATAGCAAAGGTTTTGCTTTTTGTTCTTCACCTTTTTTTGATTTTATCAAAATATCAACAGTGTCACCTTTATAAATTGTCTGGAAGTGCCTAAATCCATAGTCTTCTGGCAGCTTGTTTTGTCCAAACGAGTTAATTGTCAAAAGAAGAAAAATTATTCTAAGTACAGTCTTCATAATATGGGGCATAACGGCTGAAACTATATGCAGGTTTGTGGCTTGCAGAATGTTTCAGAGTAGCAAAATTTTCTCCGCAAACTTGACATATAGTTTTTGTTA
>CAIYTJ010000414.1 GCA_903929065.1 uncultured Bacteroidales bacterium
CACACTCTTTCATTTGCAAAAACAGAATTAGAAGGTAGAGAATTATCTGTTTCGAAGGAAGTAAAGAAACTTAAGAGGAAATTAATCATAAATGAAAGTATTATCCATTATTTTGAATTTCCCGGTATTTACCAAATACAGCATGATAAAAAATTAATTGGAAAAATTATTATTGCATTATATGGAATTGGAATTTTAGGAATTCTTGTATCGGGTGGTATCTATATTGTTGGACTAGCGACTTTACATGGATTAGAATTATTGGGATGTGCTATTAAAGCTTTATTTGTTTTTATGCCATCGGCGATGTTGGGTCTGATTGGCATTAATTGGTCTCTTATTGATCGGTCGCTTCAAATACAGAAAATGGTGAATAGTCGGTATTATTACCGGGGTGAAGTCGCTACTAATCATTAATGCTAAAGAGAGCTATTTATTTAAACGATCCTGTCCTTTCGGATATGAATATCAAATGAGAAAAAGTTTGTCGCTACAGCGAGTGATTCAAAACAAAAACTAAATATTAAAATCAAAAATCATGAACAGAAAAATCATTGCGTTATTTATCACATGTTTTTTATTCTCTTCTATTATTTCTGCCCAATCTGAAAAGAAGAATTCTCAAAATGTGGGTTTTGATCTTATTACACAGGGTTTCTATTGGGGTATCGATCATCGCATAAAAGATTATTCAATTGGAGTTGATGTAGGGAGTTCATTCGGTCTTCTTGTTCCTCCTGATATTTCCTTATGTGTTGATAATGCTTTATATTTCGGAAAGGTAAATAAATATGATAATAAGACATGGCATATTAATGCAAGAGCGGCCTATTCAAAAGTATTAGTTTACAGCCAGGAAAATTTACTCTTTTTAGTTCCTTCCATTGGAAAAACATTTTATATAAATGAGAAATTAGGAATTAATGTAGAATTGGGCTACAGCTTTGAACTATTGAATGATTGGGGCAGAGGTATGTCCGGCGGTCCATCAACTATTCATTTGGGTGGTATGTCTATTCCAAATCTAAGAGTTGAATTGAAATTCTGACAACAAATAATCCTGTCCTTTTGGATATGAATATTGAATGAGAAAATAAATTCGGCAAGTTGGATTCATGTTTCGCTTTTCATGTTTTAGGATAGAAACTACTAAACGCTGAACATGAAACATTAAACACAAAACATTTACCCCGTACAATTCCTGCACATTTCAAATTGTTTCCGGTTTTGGAGGATCTTTTCTCTGAAACCGGTTGCTTTTTTACTATGCCAACAAGTTGAAAAAGTAGAATCGTTGATATTACCGAATGAATATTCCGATGCTTTATCGAAACAACAGGATAACACTTCACCGTGAACATTCACCACTGCCCCACTCCACAACCGCCAGCATCGATTTGGCTGATTGCTTTTCAGTCTGAATTTACCATCGTTACCCTTTTTATAACGGGAATATTTTGTGTTGGAAGTCATCAATGCATTTCCATTTTCAAAATCATAGATTTGCGCCGTTTTAAATGCCAATCGGTCAACCTCCAGATTTGTTGCAAGTTGCTTCATAGCTCCCAGTTGGTGTTCATTAGTCTTCAAAACCAGAAATTGCATTTCTACTAAAGGCGTTGTCGAATTCAGTTCCTTTTTCCAGTAATTAATGTGTTTAATTCCGTCCAGCGTTTTTTCCAGACTTCCTCCGATACGATAGGTCGAATAAGTTTCCTGAGTAGCACCATCAACCGAAACAATCAGTTTATCAAGTCCGGAAAGAACAATTAGTCTGGCATAATCGTTGGTTAGGAACTGACCGTTTGTTGAGGTGGAAGTATAGATGTTGGATAAATGAGCGTATTCAATCAGCTTTATAAATTGATCATTAAGCAATGGTTCGCCCTGAAAATAAAGGATTACATGCTGCAGTTTAGGCTTTAATTCATTGATCAGCTTTTTGTAAATAAAAAAATCAAACGAAGCTTTTTCCTGTTTGGGCATTTTACGAATACCAACCGGACATTCCGGACAATGCAGGTTGCAGTAATTCGTAACTTCAACCGACAGAAAAAATGGCATGACTTTATCGGTTCCCTTTATTTTCAAAAATGAAAGTAAATAGGAGAAAGCCAGGCGGAACAAGTTAACAATTCTTTGAGCCGTCAGATACTTTAGAAAATTTAACGTAGGATATATGTTTTTTAAGAAACGCATGGGGTTGATTTGCAAAAATTTAAATAA
>CAIYTJ010000415.1 GCA_903929065.1 uncultured Bacteroidales bacterium
ATGAAGAAACACCCATGATATGAACATCGTTTTCTACGGCTTGTTTTGCTGCTTCGGCAGGAGTTTGGAACAATGGTCCCATATCTACGTCGAAACCGCAGTCGGCATAACCGGTAGCTACAACTTTTGCACCACGATCGTGACCATCCTGACCCATTTTAGCAATCATGATACGAGGACGACGGCCTTCTTTCTTGGCAAATTTCTCTGTCAATTCGCAAGCTTTGATAAAGCTAGCATCGTTTTTAGTTTCTGATGAATACACGCCTGAAATTGTTCTGATTGTTGCTTTATAACGTCCTGCAACTGCTTCGCAGGCATCTGATATTTCGCCTAAAGAAGCGCGAACTCTTGCAGCTTCTACGGCCAATTCTAATAAGTTACCGTTTCCGGTTTTAGCACATTCGGTAATGGCAGCCAAAGCAGCTTGAACAGCAGCTTCGTCGCGATTAGCACGCAATTCTTTCAACCGTTCGATTTGTTGAATACGAACTGCTGTGTTGTCCACTTCCAAAATATCGATGGGGTCTTCTTTTTCCAAACGGAATTGGTTTACACCCACAATTACCTGACTTCCTGAGTCGATACGTGCTTGTGTACGTGCTGAAGCTTCTTCGATACGCATTTTTGGAACACCGGTTTCGATAGCAGCAGCCATACCACCCAGTTTTTCTACTTCTTCAATCAACGCCCAGGCTTTTTCAGCCAAGTCATTAGTCAATGATTCTACATAGAAAGAACCTGCCCAAGGATCCACCTCACGGCAAATATCAGTTTCCTGTTGGATATAAATTTGTGTGTTGCGGGCAATACGAGCCGAGAAATCGGTTGGCAAAGCGATAGCTTCGTCCAACGCATTGGTGTGAAGCGATTGAGTGTGACCCAAGGCTGCAGCCATAGCTTCGATACAAGTACGACCAACGTTGTTGAACGGATCTTGCTCAGTCAATGACCAACCTGAAGTTTGCGAGTGTGTACGCAACGCCAATGATTTTGGGTTTTTAGGGTTGAATTGTTTTACGATTTTTGCCCACAACATACGTGCAGCACGCATTTTGGCAATTTCCATAAAGTGATTCATACCAATAGCCCAGAAGAATGACAAACGTGGAGCGAATGAGTCGATATCCATACCTGCATTTACTCCGGCACGAAGATATTCAAGACCATCAGCCAATGTGTAAGCCAACTCAATATCGGCAGTTGCACCGGCTTCCTGCATGTGATAACCTGAGATAGAGATAGAGTTGAACTTAGGCATTTTTTGAGAAGTAAACTCAAAAATGTCGGCAATAATTTTCATCGAGAATTTTGGTGGGTAAATATAAGTATTACGCACCATGAATTCTTTCAAAATATCGTTTTGGATCGTTCCGGCCATTTCTTCCAGTTTAGCACCTTGCTCCAAACCTGCATTGATATAAAATGCGAGGATAGGAAGTACAGCACCGTTCATGGTCATAGAAACCGACATTTTATTCAATGGAATACCATCGAACAATACTTTCATGTCTTCAACCGAACAGATAGATACACCCGCTTTACCAACATCGCCCACCACACGTTCATGGTCAGCATCGTATCCACGGTGTGTAGCCAAGTCGAAAGCTACCGAAAGACCTTTTTGACCTGCAGCAAGGTTACGACGGTAGAAAGCATTTGATTCTTCAGCGGTAGAGAATCCGGCGTATTGACGGATAGTCCAAGGTTGCATAGCGTACATTACCGAGTAAGGTCCGCGTAAATATGGAGGAAGACCGGCAGCATAGTTCAAATGCTCCATACCTTCCAAATCATCTTTTGTATAAAATGGCTTAACCGGAATCAGTTCCGCAGTTAGCCAACTGCTATCAGCCTGCTGAGCAGTAGATGCAGCTACATTTTTAATGTCTATATTTTTGAAATTTGGTTTCATTTTTTTTAGATTTTTAGAATCAAGAACCAAGAGTCAAGACAAAACTGTCAATTTAAAAGATTCAAAATTCGATTTTTACTAAATAATTATTTATGAGGTTGTTTGTCGAAACCTATTGGATTTCGTGGTTTATTGATTTGCTTTTGCGTGGAAGCCAACTCAGATAAAGCTATGTAAATATCATCGAATTGTTTATCATATTCTTCATGATCTTTACCTAAACTCTCCATATCTTCAGTTAAAGCCTTTATTTGCTTTTTAATAGCAATTAATTCCTTTTCTGTATTATTGGTAGCCAACGCATAATTACGAATTACAACAAAAGCCCGCATAATATTGATATTGACTTGAATTGCAAGTGGCGAACGCAAAATGCCAGACAACATTGCCACGCCCTCTTGGGTAAAAGCATAAGGCGTAGCCGGACTGAATTTTGCATTTTCGGGTAGGTTATCACAATTTGCGATAAGCTCTAACCATTCTGCCTTTGTGAGTTGAAACATGAAATCACTTGGAAAGCGTTCAACATTTCGTTTCACTGTTTGCTTCAATATTCGATTTTCTACAACATACAAAGCAGAAAGGTCGAAATCTAACATGACTTTTAAACCTCTCAGTTCATATATTTTGCTTTGGATAAGTTGTAATTCCATATTTATCCGGGATTATAGGTTATCACAAATTGTGATAACCTTAGTTGATACCAAGCTTTAGGTTAAACTCTTTCAGCGTATCTAGCACATTTGATTTCACATTGATGAAATATTCAATTCCTTGTGCTTTTAATTCATCCATGTTAGCAGGTGCTCCTGCAACTACCAAAATAGCTTTCCCTTTTGAAACTGTGTAAGCAGCAGGTGCAAGTTCAGCATATTCATCGTCGCTTGAGCAAAGAACAATAATGTCAGCTCTTACTTTTTGGGCAGCAGCAACACCTTCTTCGACAGTTGAGAAACCTAAGTTATCAACAACGTCATAACCAGCACAAGCAAAGAAGTTACAAGAGAACTGAGCACGAGCCAAACGCATTGCTAAGCTACCAATAGTCAACATGAATGCTTTTGGACGTTTAGCAGCACCTTCAGTAGCGAAACGTAATGCTTCGAATTCGGCAGCGCCACGTACCGGTAACAGTTTTTCTGTACCGCTGTGTAAGCAACCACAACCACATGAATCTTCTTTTTGTACTTTTTCAGCTCCAATTTCATTGAAGTTAGGGAACTGGTTAGTTCCTAACAATACTTCGCGACGACTTGATACGGCTTTCAAACGAGCAGCAGCAGTTGCTTTAATGGCTTGTTGAACTGAACCTGAAGTTACAGCAGCAAAGAAACCACCGTTATCTTCTACTTCCAGGAAGATTTTCCAGGCCTGAGCAGCAATTTCGTTAGTCAATGTTTCGATATAATAAGAACCAGCTGCAGGGTCAGCTACTTTATCGAAATGACATTCTTCTTTCAATAATAATTGTTGGTTACGGGCAATTCGTTCCGAGAAATCGTCAGCAGGTTTGTATACCGAATCGTAACTCAACACAGTAAGTGAATTTACTCCACCTAATGTTGCGCTCATAGCTTCAGTTTGGGTACGAAGCATATTTACGTTAGCGTCAAAAATGGTTTTGTTGAAAGTTGAAGTTTCAGCATGAATGCGCATTTTGGCAGCACATTTGCAAATACCGTTAACAGTGCTTTTACAGTCTTCCACTTTACAAGCAGGTTGGTAAGCATCCACAATGTTAGCCCACAACAAGCGGGCAGCACGGAATTTGGCAATTTCCATAAAGTAATTGCCGCTTACTCCAAAGCTGAATTTAATTTTTTTAGCGGCCAATGAAGTGTCAACGCCGGCTTCAACCAATGACGACAGGTATTCGTTACCCCAAGCCAGTGCATAACCCAATTCCTGAGCAATATAAGCTCCACCATTGCTTAATGTTGTCGCATTTACGCCAATCACACGGTAGAACGGCAAACCAATAGCAGCAAGAACTGTTGCTTTAGCTTTTGCAGTGATTTCTTCTTTGGTCAATTCTTTGCCAGCCTGCAACATGCGGTTGATGGGGTCGAAGTTGATAGAGCCCTGCAATTTTTTCACGTCGTACTCTTTCGATTTGAAATAGTCGGTCAAAATAGTTGCCAGGTTAGCAGCTGAACTAATACAAATACAGAAGTTAAGTTCAACGCAATCAGCTGCAATACCATTCAGTAAAGTTGCGATGTAATCGGCGCTTAATTCTTCTTTTTTGAGTTTGAAACCCAGTGAAGTAACACCTTTAAACAAAATGTCCAATGCTTTTGCATTGGCATCTTTAGCTGATTCTACTACGATGTTCTGACGAACAAACCACTCGTTGTCGGCTTTTGTTCCGCGAACAAAAGGGAAAACACCCGGAGCTGCATCCTTAGTTTGCAAGCCGGCAATGTCTTCTGCACGATAGAAAGGCAACACGCTGAAGCCTTCGTTGGTTTTCCAAACGAGCTTCTTGTTGAAGTCAGCTCCTTTAAGGTCGACTGTGATTTTATCCATCCATTGCTGTGCGCTAACCGGTGGAAAATCAGCCAATAAATTCAATTTTTTTTCTGCCATAATATTGTTTAATAATCTAATTTTCTTAGAGACCGCAAAATTACTACTTTCATTTGAGTTAGACGAATTTTTTGATAATGAATTAAAGAAAAATTTCGGTAATTGGCTTGAAAAACATTATATAACCTAATTTTGTTACGTATTAAATAAGAATAGAATCTGAATATTTATTAAAATCCAAATGAAAAAACTCAAACAAGAACAATTTCTACCCATCTCACTCGACGAAGCCTGGAAATTCTTTGCCACTCCGAAAAACTTAAATGAAGTCACACCCGACGATATGGTTTTCGAAATTATTTCCGAACTACCTGAGACCATGTATGCCGGCTTGCTGATTAATTACCGGCTGAAACCAATGCTGAATATCCCTATCAACTGGTGTACGGAGATTACTCACATCAAAGAAAAAGAATATTTCGTGGATGAACAGCGCAAAGGTCCTTACCTTATATGGCATCACGAACATCATTTCAAAGCAGTTAACGGCGGTGTATTAATGACGGATATTTTGCACTATGATATTGGAAAGTGGATATTTGGCCGGATTGCCGGGAAGTTATTTGTTGATAAGAAAGTAAAAGGTATTTTTGAGTACAGGAATAGAACTTTGGAAACTTACTTTAAAAAATAAAATTATGAAATCACTACCTTTCAGGATTATTGTTTGTGCCATCATTTGTTTAACTCTAGGAACTTTAAGCGGTTTAAGCACTATTGATGCTATTACCAATTGGTATCAATTTCTTGCCAAACCATCTTTTAATCCGCCAAACTGGATTTTTGGTCCGGTGTGGACATTACTGTATTTAATGATGGGAATTTCGTTGGGCATTATCTGGCATTCAACAAATAATAGTCGTAAAAAAGCCATGCAACTTTTTGCTGTTCAATTTGTGTTGAATCTTGGTTGGTCGTTTCTTTTCTTTAATCTACACATGTTTGGTACGGCTTATATTGAAATAATAGTCATGCTTATTGCAATTATCTTTACTATCTTTGCTTTTTATAAAATCAATAAAACAGCAGCATATCTCCTGATTCCTTATTTGTGTTGGGTTACATTTGCCAGCTTTTTAAATTTGAGCATTTGGGTTTTAAACAAATAATATATTTCAACAATTATAACTCGTACTTTCTAATTAAAAAGAATCAAGAATGGAAAACAAAAAAAACTGGCATGCCAAGCATGTAGAATCGATGAGTTTTGGTAATCGCATAGCCGATTCAGTAGCAAAAGGGATGGGATCGTGGAATTTCATCATTATTCAAACGGTATTAGTTGTCATTTGGATGGGATTAAACCTCGTAGGCTTCTTTTATCATTGGGATGTTTATCCGTTTATTCTGCTGAACTTACTATTTTCGACACAGGCAGCTTATGCAGCACCTATCATTATGATGTCGCAAAACAGACAAAATGAACGCGACCGCATGCATGCCGAAGAAGATTACAAAACAAATGTGGATGCAAAAAAAGAAATTGAAGCATTGGCTGTTTTGTTGAAAAATATTGAAGTGGAGAAACTGGATAAAATTATCAAAATGATGGAGGAAATGAAGGCTGCAAAATAAATCCAGCCTTATATTATCAGTTTATTCTCACAAAAGTCATTCGGGCTGTATTAGGAATACCTGAATTATAGAAATTACCAATCTGAAGCACGTCAAACGTTGCATTCAACTTGTAATAATACGGCTTGAAATTATAAGTACTTGATAGACCATAATAAAGCAAGATTGAATCGTTTCTGAACTTGAAATCATACAAACCTGCACTGGCTTTCGGAAGCATATGCCCATTTCTGAGTTCTAATCCATTGTTTAGCCAAAACGAACCGCCAACCGAATCCAGGTAGTTGAACAAAAGCGTATCTTTCCGCTGCACGCTTTCCACCCACTTGCCTTTCAGCTTGTAATAAGGTGGATTGTTCGTTTCGCAAGATATAAGGAATAAAATTCCAATGAAAAGGATAAGTTTAATGCTTGTTTTCATATTTGGTTTGATTTTAATAGGTTTTTAAATTTTCGTTACAAACGTTCAACCATTTACCCCTCGTTACAAACGAGGGGTAGTTTGCACTAATTACTCACAATCGTATCCACCGACAGCGTAGTAGTATCTGAATCATATGATGCATTTTCGTTACGCTCTGCATTAATGGGATTGGTGCCGGAGTTTTGCGAATTCATTTTCAGACTGTCGGAGGCGGTGGTATTGCCCTCCACTTTGTGGAAATGGTTAACCGACAATGCCAGTCCGACGAGCAGCAGCACAATCACGGTGATGTATAAACCCTTATAGGTTTTCTTGTTTTCGAGTTCGTGAATCCTGTTTTTGCTTACTTCAAGCTCCAGTTCAAGTTCCTTGATGCGGAGTTCGTGCCCGAGCATATCTTTATCGCGGGCAGCTTTTCCCTGATAGGCACCCGTAGCCACGAAATCATTTGCCGACGGAAGCGAATAATACGAATCATCGCCACCCGGAACGGCCCGGTGGGTAACGTATTTGTCTTTTTCCAGTTGGGACATAATGGGTTCCAGTTTCTCATCGCCCAGGCGAATGCCATACTGGCTTAAATACGCCTCGTGAATCCCTGCATACGTTATTCCCTTTTGGCTTTTATGAATCACGGTTAATACCTGATCCTGTTCTTTTAAATTTGTGGTGGTGGTCATATTTTTTTTGATTTGGTTGTATTATGGGTTTATATCGTTACAAACGTTCAATCGTTTACCCCTCGTTGCAAACGAGGGGGAG
>CAIYTJ010000416.1 GCA_903929065.1 uncultured Bacteroidales bacterium
GTTTTGATTACTTTGAATAAAGCAATATCATTGTCGATATTATTAAAGAATTCAGTTTTCCGTTTAAACTTGTTGGTATCATAAACAGTATTATTTTTTGGTACTTTCTTAGTCAAAACATTATTCTCATAGTCATCAAGAATTTTATAAATTGTTTCTATATCATCTTCATCCTGCATAATTGTATCCATTAACTTCCTATCCAGAATGTATTTTCCATCCGTTTTATCAATGAATGCCCGAACTCGGATATGAATGTTCAAGAATCGGTTGATTGATTCGTAAAACGCACCAAATGAGCTTTCAAAACGTTTTACCAACAACCTACGCATGAAGTCGAACAAGTTTGCCTGTATTACGGCTGCCCTGTTACCTTCTTCATCTAATTTCTCGTTATTTTTAGCTTCATTCTCGTAAACAAATGGCTGGTAAATAGCACCTGAGAATTTACCATCTTCACCAAAATAATCAGTAAGTACGGTGTCATAAAACAAACTTTGTTCAGGTGTGAGTTTATAGAACAATTCAACTGGGTCTTTTACTGTTGAAAGCTCTGTAACTTCTTTTGAGTAGATAAAGTCATTTCTTAAATCAAGTCTGTTTCTACGGATAATTACTGGTGAAATAACATGTTTTATTTGGTTCGCTAATCGTTTTGTTTCGTGCCTAACATTTTCCAGATTCACTTTACCTTCACCAAACAATTCAGCATACAGTTTCTGAGCTTTATCTCTTTTTTCGGGTTTTAATGAACCAGCATATTTCATTATATCTGACAATTTTTTGAATCGGTTTCCATACCCAACAAAAAGATTATTCAAATCATAATCAATTGTAATACCACTTTTGCCAGGGACTATAAACAACTTCAACAATGCGAATATGTCGGCTGGGCTATTGTTGAATGGTGTGGCGGTCAATAGAATCACAATTCTATCACGGCATATTTTCAAAAGTGCTTCGTAATCTTCGGTATCCTGATTACGGAAATAGTGTGCTTCGTCAATGATAACAACATCAATGTTTTTGTTATCAATGGAACTAGCTAAGTCAACCAATTTACCACGACTTTCAACTTCACAATTCAATTCAAAATTATAGGCATACTCATACCAGCCTGTTGGATTCTCAGCATTCTTATCACCAATCAGTGCTGGTGGACAAATAATCATTGTTCGCTTATCTATGTTTTTAGCTATCAATGCTGCAATGACTGATTTACCCAAACCAACCACATCGGCAATAACTACACCGTTATACTCATTAATAATACTTAAACCTTGATTAACTGCATCAATCTGATAGGCGAATTCTTTAAAGCCATTTTTAGCTATTAGTTCTAATACTGATGAACGAATATGTTTTGTTTGCTGAAGGTCTAAATAAGTCTTCAATATGAGTGCATACGCTTCATAAGGTGTCACCTTAGCTGCAAGTGTTTTAGTACCCACATAATCAATCAGAATTTGCTTTTTGGGCGGTACTTCGGTAATGGGAGCTGCATCGTTCCAAAGTGCTTCAAAATAGCTGTCAGCATCTTCAAAACCGTAATCTTTGATTTCTACATTAAATTCTTCCTGACCACCTAATCCAGCTGATGTGAGGTTACTGCTACCAGTGATAAACTGACCCTTCATTCCCTGAATATCTGCCTGGTGTTGGTTGAGCTTAAAGATATAAACTTTGGCATGATTCGGATTCTTGGTTTTCCGAATGATTAACCGACCTTGTTCAATCATTTCCAGAAAGAAAAATACCTGATTGTAAAATTCCTCTGTATCAACATTGTCAGTATTTAGAGCCTTACTGAGTGAACTCATAAATGCATTGAACCTATCTTCATCTGAAGTACGTTCTTCCTCATAGCCATATTCTACCAGATTATCATAAACAAGTTTATCTACTTGTAAACCAACTAACAAACGAAGCTTTATATTTTCATTGGCTTTTAATGATTCATAGACTTCCTTCCACCCTGAGAAATAGAAAAATCCAACCAGAAATTTCAATTCATCACTTATGGATATAAGTGTATTTAATCTGCTTTTTAAAGCTTTTTGACCCGTATTGTTGGTAATAAAGTTTTGTGACATTATTTAAAAGTTTACTTGTTGATTAGTTGGAGTAATCGTTTACCCGATTCCGATATTTTATACCGTTGTTCGGGGTGGGTTCTATTGTCGGGAAATTTCATTTCAATCCAGCCTATATCCAGTAATGGGTCAAGAAATTTACTCCTGTTTTTTGATTGATTGCTCAAGCCTATATTTTCAAATAACTCTTCTCTACTTATCCAGGACTCAACTGCAATAAGCATTTCTTTTACTTTTGTATGTAACCCTTCAGTAAGTAAAACATCAGCTCCGTTACCAGCTCCGTTACTAGCTCCGTTACTAGCTCCGTTACTAAATGCAATTAAATCATCTATATCCCTAAACAGTAAAGCATTAGCTCCGATACCAACTCCGATACTTTCTTTAATTTCTGAAACATTAAAAGCAGCATGAACAGGTATTGTAACCAAAACATAAGAACTATCATCTGAATCAAAAACGGGTGTTGGAGAGCCATTCTTTTCCATTGCATCGTAAATGGTCGGGAAGCCAGTAGCACGACCCTCAGTTAAATGAAGTTCCTTCAAGAAATCACCAATTCTGCGGTTACGATATTGACGGGCAATAATTCTACGATTGGAAGTCAAAATCTGTTTGTTGACTGGTGGCATTGCAGCTGGATAGCTCAATATCTCAATCTTATCCGACCAAACCTGAATCTCAATAGGTGAATCCATTTCATAACTCTTATGATAAACCGCATTTGAAAGTGCTTCCTCTATTGCAGCATACGGAAAATTAAAGAAGCGGTCGGACTCTGCCCTATCTGGGTACTTAACTACTTTCTCCGAAATTATATTAGTTTGAATATAAGACAGTGCATCCCGCAATTGTTTTTGCAATTGACCTTTAAAATAGTGCTCGGTATATCCTCCATCTTTATGCCAAACCAGTTCTATCCAGGTTCGTGGGAAAAATTTCTCTGGCTCTTTGTTGAAAAACAATAAGCCTGCGTTTACAGGACGAATATCTTCATCAGCACCTTTGGCTATGAGCATAGCACGACAAAGGTCAGTAAATGGCATGGCTTTACTCTCTTCATACAAATCGCTTTTGATTTCCTGAAGGTGAGCCTGAATAAGCCCTAAATCCAGGTTTTCAAGTGTTGCTCTGTTATTGATTCTATCATCAAATGGAATTCGGGCAGCCAATTCATGAAGTTGCCTTAAATAATCGCCTGTAGCCTGAATACTCCGAGAACCAACTCTAATGTAAGGATAACGTTGACCATTTACCCCTAATGTAGAAGGGGCGGTATATGGACGGTTATCGCCAGCTGGACACCAAAGCACCAATATATGTTTTCCGTCTAAAACGTACGGTTGACTTATCGGAAAATAAGTTGGTTGTATTTTATGCCCTAACTGCACAATCTCACCTTGAATTCTATCTAAATGACTTTGCTGCAAACCAGCGGGTGGAAGTATGGGCTGACCAGCATTCTCGGCAATACCGACAATGATATAACCACCACCCCAGTTGTTTATATCGTTGGCAAAGGCACAAAGGCTGTGAATAATCTCTTCGGGATTCCAGCCTTGCTTAAATTCCAATCGTTCCCACTCTACGGTGCGACCATGGACTAAGTCTTCAATATTAATTGGTAATGCCATGACTATTTCTTTGTATAATATATATCAAATTCTTTCCAAATATTGGAACTGTAATAAGGTTTACCCTGGGATTTTACATTGTCAGGGTCTAGCTTCCGCATATAATGTAATTTTGGATTATTCTTAATCGCTTTTATAAGTGTCCTAAAATTATTATCTGCCATAAAATCGGTATAACGTGATTTAGCAGTTTTGATTATTTCGTTATGTGTAAGTGGGAATCTCAATCTTATATCCTCTTCTGAAAGATTAATTTTCACACCATCTTTATCAAAATTAAATCCAAGACCATCAAATGAATTTGTTTTTTTGAAATTAATATCTATTGAAATCGCAATATCAAATTCTTCATCGGTGGTATCTTTATTATTTAATTTAGACAGAATGAAATCGATATATTTTTTTGATTCAACTGGAATAATTGCATCTGCAAAAACCTGTGCATCAACGTAAGCCAAAGGCATTAGATAGAAATTATATCCACTCAAATCAATATCTAACTCCCACTTTTTGATAATAGAAATATAGTTCTTTATACAAGCAAAACCTAATTCCTGAATCTCTTTGACCAGTGCTTTTTCATTAACAAAGTGTACTGCATTATCTCTAAGTTCAATAATAGCATCAATACTATCCAGTAAATTTCTAGGTATTAAATTTTGATTACTCAATCTTTTCAGTGAATCCGAAATTGTAATTGTTTTCGGATTACCAATATTATTCAATACTGGTTTCTTTCTTGTTGAGTTTTGCCCATTTTTCTTTTTTACTGGCTCTAAAAAATATATACTGTTTAGATTATACTTGTTGACTTTCAAAATATAAGCTTTGAGCAACAGTTCCCATGCATTTACAGCTAAGATTGCAAAGGTCTCTTCCCTATATCCAAAGTTGGGTTTATTATAAATCTCAATAGCTGAAAACATTGAAGCTATGGATTTATCAAGAAGACTACGATATGTCTTATTGATTTTCATGGCTAAGCAATATTAATAGCATTATAATCCGCCTCACTTATTTTGCTCTCAATATCGGGGTCTATTACTTTTACTTCTGTATATGTAAGGTCGTAAAGCCTATAAATGTGGTTGTTAATGTGTTGCTCAATTTCTTTAATTTTAGTATCTTTTCCTTGTTTAGCTTCAAACAATATCATATCTACAAAATCAGTAATCACTTCTGGATGTGTAGATATTTTAATTGGAAATTGTTGAATTGTAGCATATTTTAAAGTATAAGCTCCGCCAGCTGTAACAACACCTATAAACTTAAAATAATACTTCAATAAATTGCTATTTAGCATACCTAATAAATATTTTGCAGGCAGAGCTTTTGATGTTAAAATATATCCATTGCTCGGTAAATAATGCCCATTATCATCATAGGCAAATGCCCATTTGTCAGCAGTTAATCCCCAAACTATTTTTTCGGTTCTTTCAAATTCTGGATAATAAGCTGTATTGTCTTGAATTTCATACCATTTGTAAGCTCCTGGCTTTCTGCCAGTTGTTTCTTTGTCATCTTTCCTTGGTTTTAAATCAGTATGAAAGATTCTTAAATAGTTTTTAATTATTGGATATTTTTCAATATTAATCCCTTGTTTTGTGAAAATTAAGTACTCGTAATTAAAATTATAAATCCATTTTTTGATATTCCTACCCTGTAAAAGAGGTTTTATAATTTGCTCATTATTTATATCTTCGGAAATTAATTTATCTTTAGTTTCAGTATCAATTATAAAAGCAGGGTTGTAACCAGTTGTAACTCCACGAAAAACACCAACACCTTCTAAATCGCTAATTTTACAACTCCCTCGTTCTATCTTTTCCTTTAATATTAACTCTTTGTTGTCAGAGAAAGACCACTCACTTTCATCTAATAATTTTTGTTCATATTTTCCAAAATCTGATTGACTTTCAACAAAATGTAATCTAAACTCTTTATTTTTGAGTTTATAGAATTTTTGATATGTAAAATTTTTCTTTTCAATTATTGATTTCTTAATACCCAAAACTACACTAGAAACAAGTACATTCTCAAAAACTTCAACTTGCTCAAAGTCAATTATTCTGTCAATTTGGTTTAACGTTAAAAGTCTACGTACGGGTTTTCCATAACCAGTATTGAAGAATTTATTAGTTGTA